>JBBQQX010000012.1:0-49786 GCA_038215405.1 Burkholderiales bacterium | reverse complement strand
TCCTGTGCACTCATGTGCCGACCACAATAAATGCTCATGAATGCGGATGATTGAATTGGGCGAAGGGTGTCACGGCACGCATCGCAGCCAGACGCCTGTCATCCATCTGCCAAGGCACGAACGTGCTCAAAGCGGCCGGCTCTGGGGCTTTGTTGGCATTGTCCGCACAGGCCTGAAGGTACGCCTGCAGCCAGGTGCGTGCGTTGATCCCCCAAAGCTTGGTTGTCATCAGAAGACTGTACATCGTGGCAGTCAGACCAGCCGACCAAAGACTGCCCGAGCCGTAGAAGTTCTTGCGCCCGACCACCGCCACCCGGATGGCGCGCTCGGCGGCGTTGTTGTCCATGGCAAGCCAGGGCTGATCGGCAAATACGTTCAGACCGTCCCAGTAGGTTCTCATGCTGCGCAGCACCTTAACAGCTCCTGCGTGCAGCGTGGCATCACTCAGCGCATCTTCGCGCTGCTGCGCCATGTCCTGCAGCGCCTGGTGTACTTGCACATCAAGGTCCAAATACTCGCTGCTGTTGATCGCAGTCTGGGCACGCAACTTATGGAGTCGATAGAGTTCTGCGATTTGTCCGATCCAGTGCATCGACCAGGACCACAACTCGGGGTAGGAATTGGCCAAGACGATGAAGTCGCGCCTCTGGTGCGCCCAGCAAAAGGCCAGTTGGATGCCAGGGTGCTGGCGAGCATGGGCCTGATACGCGCTGTAGCGATCACAACTGATGATGCCTTGTTCAACACCGGCCAGAACCGTCTTGGGAACACTTGCAGAACGCGTTGGGTCCACTACGTAGTAAAGGGCCGAGCGGGACTGAAACACCCACAGGTAGCAGCGGTGATTTTGTTTGCCTTCATGATCACAGAAGACCTCCCAGCGGGTTTCATCGGCATGCCAGTGTGGCTCGCTGCGAAGCTTCTTCAACCAGGGGGCCTGCAGCGGTGCAAACAGGCTTGCAATGCGGCGTAGTCCACCGGCCAGCGAGCCCGCGCTCATGCGCAGGCCGTGTCCGCGCAGGTCGTCCAAAAGGCGCGAACTGGGTCGCCCGTAGAGAAACTTGTCCAGCAGCACAGTCGTCCAGACAGAAATGCCAAACTTGCCTTTGTTGATCAGCCGCGCAGGCGCTGGTGCCGTCAAACTGCCAGGCAGTACGGAGCACTTGCAGGCGCAGCGGTAGCGCTGCCTGTGAATGATGCGCCGATAGGCATTGACACTGACTTCGATGACTTCGCTATCTTCACACCCATTGGGCTTGAGGGCTAGGCCGCACCGCGGACAGTTGAGATCGGTAAGTTCGACGATTTCCTCTTGAGAGGGTAGATCCGTCAGGCGGGTTCGTCCGTGTCCGTTGCTGGCGCGCTGCTGACCACGGTGACGCTGTGACTTGGGGCACTGATCAAAGGGTGTGCGGTGCGTGGCCTGGCCTTCGGTCTTGGTACCAAACAGGCGTTGACGAAGGTCTCGAATCATGGCTTTGTTCACTGCGAGTTCGGCCAACAGTTGGGCTTCGCGTTCATGAGCCTTGGCTTTGATGTTTTTGATCTCTTGCAGCAGGGCATTGCTGCGACCGGACATGCGATCGTGCACGGACTTCCAGTAGCGCGCCTGAGAAATCAATTCAATGTATTCTTGCTTACTCAGAATGACCTGCTGAACAGAGAACGGCGGCGCATTGGCTGGCACCCCTGATGTACCAATTGGCTCAGGTGCTGGTGAGGCAGGTGACGGCACAATGTCGTCGGTGTTGCATGACGGGGTTGCCATGGCATGCACGGTAGCGGGAAAAGTTGTCTGTGTCCAGCACTTTTTTGATCGCCGGCAAATTCACAACGGGTTCACCGAATATTTACCGCCAAAGACCGCTTGACGGCCATCGACGTCGCCGTCGGAATGACCGACGTGCATACCAAGCAGGCGCGTATCAGGATAGCCGATCTGGAAGCGGCGGCTGGTCTGGTCGAAGCCATCATTGAGCGCAGCCCGGACTACGCGAGGAGTCACGATTGAAAATCCACGACATACAGATCGGCAAGGTCAGCATTCCGCTCAAGAAGCCGTTCAAGACGGCGTTGCGGCGGGTTGACTCGGCCGAAGACATCATCATCAAGGTGATCACCGACTCGGGCGAGGTCGGCTATGGCAATGCGCCGCCGACCGCTGTCATCACCGGCGACAGCCAGGACTCGATCGTGGCTGCGATCCGGGACACGCTCGGTCCGAAAATCATCGGCATGCCGATTGACAATCTCGAAGGCATCATGGCGATCCTTGATGCCGGCATGCTGCACAACCATTCCGCCAAGGCGGCCCTGGATATCGCCGTGCACGATCTGTTTGGCCAGCGTTACGGTCTGCCCCTGTACAAGCTGTTCGGTGGCTTGCGAAGCAGCCTGGAAACCGACCTGACAATCAGCCTGAACGCCCCCGAGGAGATGGTGCGCGACGCGCTCGAGGCTGTGGCGCAAGGCTACACCGCGCTCAAGCTCAAGGTCGGGAACGATCCGACACTGGATGCCCAGCGCGTGCGGGCCATCCGCGGCGCTGTGGGCCAGGACATCAAAATCCGGCTCGACGCCAATCAGGGCTGGGGCGCCAAGGAAGCCGTGCGCATCATCCGCAGATTTGAATCGGACGGGCTCGATATCGATCTCATCGAGCAGCCGGTGAAAGCGCGCGACTTTGAAGGTCTCAAGTATGTGACCGACCGCGTGGCCACCGACATCATGGCCGATGAATCGGCGTTCGGGCCGTTTGAGGTTTTCCAATTGTTGTCCCTGCGCGCTTGCGATCTCATCAACATCAAGCTGATGAAGGCCGGGGGCTTGCACAACGCCCTGAAGATCGTCCATTTCGCTGAAACAAGGGATGTTCAATGCATGATGGGCTGCATGTTGGAATGCAAAATCGGCATCACTGCGGCGGCCAGTCTGGCCGGCGGAAAGAGAATAATCACCCGTACTGATCTGGATGCCGCCGTGTTGCTGGCAGAGGATCCTGTGGTTGGCGGCGTGAGCTTCTACAAGAACCAGCTTCGAATTCCCGACGCGCCGGGGCTGGGCATTACCGACGTCATCGGTTGGCAACAAGTCAAGTGAATGATTGACTTCAGAGGGAGCGTCGTTCTTTCTATAACCTTTATGGGGTGATATTTTGGGAATCGTCATCACGCTGATCGTGACTTTTTGGACGGGCTATCTGATCGTCAAGAAGTTCAAGCCACAGCCGGTCTTGTTCATTGCTGGCATGGTTCTCATGTTTGCCGCAGTCTTTCTTGGGCTGGGAACGATTCTGCCCGCCAAGCAAAGCACCGGTCTGATTCTCTTTGATGCATTCGAATTCATCAAGATGACCTTCAGTTCCCGTGCCGGCGGATTAGGGCTCAACATCATGGCGGTGGCGGGTTTCGCCCGTTACATGGATCACATCGGCGCCAGCAAGGCGTTGGTCCGAGTGACCATCGCACCCTTGCTGTTGCTGCGCTCGCCCTACCTGGTGATGTCCGCCACCTGGGTGCTGGGCATGTTCCTGGGACTGGCCATCAACAGTGCATCGGGTCTGGCGATGCTGCTCATGGTGACGGCCTTTCCGATTCTCATCAGCCTGGGCGTCAGCCGACTGTCGGCGGTGGCGGCCATTGCGACGACGCTCTGCCTGGACTGGAGTCCCAGCGATACCGGCACCTTGCTGGCCGCAACCACGGCCGGCATTGATCCGGTGGTCTACTGGGTCAAGTATCAGATTCCGATTGCGGCCGTGGTGATCCCGGTGGTTGCGGTGCTGCATTTCTTCACGCAAAAATGGATGGACAAGCGAGACGGGCATGCGGTTCAAGCCACTGAACTGGTGCCCACAACCAACGCCGAGGGTGTCGTGGAGCCGCTGCCGCCAAAGTTCTACGCGCTGTTGCCGGCGATACCGCTGGCGCTGATTCTGATCTTCAGTTCCATCGGAATTGAGTCCATCAAGATGGACATCATCAAGGCCATGTTCATTGGCCTGGCCATTGGCATGATTCTCGAATTCGTGCGCCTACGCAACGGCAAAAAGGTGCTCGGCGACATTCAGGTCTTCTTCGACGGTCTGGGCATGCAGATGGCCAACGTGATCACGCTGATTGTGGCCGGCGAAACATTTGCCAAGGGTCTCACGACGATCGGGACCATCGACACCATCATCAATTACGCGCAATCTTCCGGTTTTGGCGCGGTCGGAATGATCCTGGTCATGATTACGATCATTGCGGTATCGGCGGTCCTGATGGGCTCAGGGAATGCACCGTTCTTTGCCTTCGCCGCCTTGACACCGGCGGTAGCGGCCAAGATGTCGATCGCTCCAGTCGTTATGCTGCTGCCAATGCACTTTGCGGCCAGTGCTGCGCGGGCCATGTCCCCCATTACAGCCGTGATCGTCGTGGCATCAAGCATGGGCGACGTGTCTCCGTTTGATGTGGTCAAGCGAACAGCCATTCCGATGGTCGGGGCGCTGATCACGATCGTGGTCGCCAATTTCGTGCTCTTCTACTAAATGACTGCCACATGCCAGCGGGTGAAACGCTGGCATGATCTATCGCTCGTTCAGGGCCATTTGCACCAGGCAGCAGATGCGCCCCTGTGCCTTCAGTTCAGCGCGGCGCGCACGTCATCCTTGTAGGTGTAGAGCGTGACGCTCGGCGTGGTCAGTTCGCCTTTCGCTGTGAATGCGATGTTGGCGGTGACGCCCTTGTAATGGGTCTTGCCGATGAACGGGACATAGGCCTTAGGGTCGACCGAATTGGCGCGCTTCATGGCATCCACCAGCACAAAGGTCGCGTCATAGGCGTAGGGGCTGTAGATCTGGAACTGGCCCGGGAAGCGCTCGTCGTACTTCTTCTTCCAGGCAAGGCCGCCCTGCATCTTCTGCACCGAGGCGCCGCCGGTGGCGCAGGTCACGTTCTTGAGCGTGGCAGCCTTGCCCGACAACTCGGGCAGCTTTTCAGTGCACAGGGCGTCGCCACCGAAGTATTTGACTTTGGCCATGCCCAACTGCTCCATCTGGCGCAGCATGGGGCCAGCCTGGGCGTCGAGGCCGCCGTAGAAGATGGCGTCGGGTTTCTTGCTTTTGATGGCGGTCAGAATGGCCATGAAGTCGGTCGCCTTGTCGTTGGTGAACTCCTCTGCCACGACGCGCATGCCCTTTTGTTGGGCCGTGGCCTTGAACACATCGGCCAGCCCCTGGCCGTAAGCGGTGCGGTCGTCGATGACGGCGACGGTCTTGAGCTTGAGCGCGTCATGGGCAAAGTACGCCAGCGCCGCGCCCAGCGCGTTGTCGTTGGCGATCAGGCGAAAGGTCGTGGGGTAGCCGTGCTTCGTCACGTCCGGGTTGGTGGCCGCGGCCGTGATGTGCGGCAGGCCGCACTTGGCGTAAACCGAGGAAGCCGGGATGGTGGTGCCCGACTGCAGGTGGCCGACCACGCCCGCCACCTTGGAGTCGCACAGCTTCTGCGCCACCGTGGTGGCCTGGCGCGGGTCGCCGGCGTCGTCCTCGGCGGCCAGCTCAAACTTAATCTTCTTGCCGCCAATCACCAGCGCCTGCGTATTGAGCTCGTCGATGGCGAGGCGAACGCCGTTTTCCGTGTCCTTGCCGATATGGGCAATGCCGCCCGAGGTGGGGCCGGCGTGTGCGATGCGGACAATCTGGACATCCTGAGCGAAGGCCCCCGCAGCGGTCAGGCCCAACGCGGCAACAGCCGTCAGGCGAAGTGAAATGGGACAAAAGGTGGCAAGTTTCATGGTCATTGATCCGGCTTTCAAATAGGGAAAAAGATATCAGGGTTTACCCTGATCAACTCATGTTACTACTTGACACTCTGGCGGTGCGGCATCCTCAATCGACGCGCAAGCCAGTGGCGGCCTGTGCGATCAGGCTTGACGCAAGCTGAAGGTGTCAAACAAGGGGGCTATTTGGGCCAGCAGCTCGGGGCCGGGGTAACCCAGGGTGGCGGCAGCCGTGAGCCGGGCGTCGCCGCAGCCGGTTGCGCGAAACACCTGCAACACATAGTGACGAACGCCCATCGTCTGCAGGCCTCGCGCCAGCGCCAGGATTTCGGCTTCGCTGTGGAGGGCGGGATGCACCGTGGTGCGACATTCGTACGCCACGCCACTGGCCAGCACCAGCTCTACGCCAGCTCGCACTTGACGCGCACTGTCAAAAATACCGGTGATAGCGTCATAGCCCTGCATTGAGGCCTTGACGTCCAGGCCGACCCAGTCGACCAGGGGCAACACTGCGGCCAGACGCCGGGGGTACATGCCGGCGCTGTGCAGACCAACGCGGAAACCGAGCGAGCGCACCGAGCGCATGGCATCAAGCAGGGCGGGGTCCATGGTGGGCTCGCCACCGCTGAAGACCACGGCGTCAATCAGCCCGACGCGCCGCTGCAACAACGCCAGCACGTCGCTCCAGCGAACCGGGCTGCGCGCGGTGCGG
The DNA here is from genome assembly GCA_038215405.1 of Burkholderiales bacterium. Taxonomy (GTDB): domain Bacteria; phylum Pseudomonadota; class Gammaproteobacteria; order Burkholderiales; family Burkholderiaceae_C; genus Rhodoferax. The sequence continues at coordinate 43,317 of JBBQQX010000012.1, read as the reverse complement.
GGCTGCAAATGCGGGTTGTGGCAGTAGCCGCAGCGCCAGGGGCAACCCTGTACAAATACCACAGCTGCGAGTTGGCCAGGGTAGTCGGTGGCGCTGAACGGCGTGACACCGCCCACTTTGAGGGTGAGCGCTGGCGCGCTGGTCGCCAACGCATCGACCCAATCAGGCGCCGGATTGATTTGGCCTGCAGGTGCGCTCGTCAAAGTAGGTGCGCTCATGGAACTCGCCCTTTTTGCCTGTGTTGAAGGACGCCATCGGGCGGTGGTAGCCCATGACACGGGTCCACACCTCGCAGCGCTGGCGCTCGTCGTCGCGCAGGATCACAGTGTTGGTGGCCAAGTAGTGTTGTTCGCTCAGGTCAGTCATATTCTTTTTCCTTTTGTTAATGGATCGCTGTCAAGCGGCCTGCAGTTGCTTGCGCGCGATGAGGTCGGCGTCACATTTCGGGCAAAAATCATGGCGCCCACCCAGGTAGCCGTGCTTGGGGCAGATCGAGAAGGTGGGCGTCACGGTGATGTAGGGCAGCGAGAAACGCGACAGCGCGCGCTTAACCAGTTGGCGGCAGGCCTCGGCACTGGAGAGCGGCTCGGTCATGTACAGGTGCAGCACGGTGCCGCCGGTGTACTTGCGCTGCAGATCGTCCTGCAGTTCCAACGCTTCGAACGGATCGTCGGTGTAGCCCACCGGCAGTTGGCTGGAGTTGGTGTAGTAAGGCATGTCCTTCGTGCCCGCCTGCAGGATGCCCTGGAACTGCTTGGCGTCTTCCTTGGCGAAGCGGTAGGTGGTGCCTTCGGCTGGCGTGGCCTCCAGGTTGTACATGTGACCGGTTTGCTCCTGAAATTCCAGCATCCTGGCGCGCACATGGTCAAGCAGACGAATGGCGAAGTTGTGGCCCCATTCGGTGCTGATGTCGTACTTGTCCTGCGTGAAATTGCGGATCATCTCGTTGATGCCATTGACGCCCAGCGTGGAAAAGTGGTTGCGCAGCGTACCCAGGTAGCGCTTGGTGTAGGGGAACAGGCCATTGTCCATGTGGCGCTGAATCACCTTGCGCTTGATCTCCAGGCTGTCGCGCCCGAGTTCCAGCAGGGTGTCCAGTGCTGCCAGCATGGCGACTTCGTCGCCACTGTGCAAATACCCCAAGCGCGCGCAGTTGATGGTGACCACGCCGAGCGAGCCGGTTTGCTCGGCCGAACCAAACAGGCCATTGCCGCGCTTGAGCAGCTCGCGCAGGTCGAGCTGCAGGCGGCAGCACATGGAGCGGATCATGTTCGGTTTGAGTTCCGAATTGATGAAGTTCTGGAAGTAAGGCAGACCGTATTTGGCGGTCATCTCGAACAGCAGTTCGGCGTTCGCGCTGTACCAGTCAAAGTCTTCGGTGATGTTGTAAGTGGGAATCGGGAAGGTAAACACCCGCCCCTTGGCGTCCCCGGCCATCATGATCTCGATATAGGCACGGTTGATCATGTCCATCTCTGGCTGCAGATCACCGTAACTGAACGCCATTTCCTTGCCCGCAATCACGGGAATTTGCTCGCGCAGGTCTTCAGGGCAAACCCAGTCAAAGGTCAGGTTGGTAAATGGCGTTTGAGTGCCCCAGCGCGAGGGCACATTCAGGTTGTAGATCAGCTCCTGTAAGCTCTGGCGAACCTCGTCATAACTCAGGTTGTCCTGCCGGATGTAGGGCGCCATGTAAGTATCAAAGGAGCTGAAGGCCTGGGCGCCGGCCCATTCGTTTTGCAGCGTGCCCAGAAAATTGACAATCTGCCCGACGGCACTGGACAAGTGCTTGGGCGGCCCGGATTCGACCTTGCCCGGCACGCCGTTGAGCCCTTCATGCAAGAGCGTTCGCAGCGACCAGCCGGCGCAATAACCGGCCAGCATGTCGAGGTCGTGAATGTGCAGGGCGGCACTGCGGTGCGCGGCGCCGACTTCGGGCGGGTAGACGTGATTCAACCAGTAATTGGCTATCACCTTGCCCGAGACGTTGAGGATCAGGCCGCCGAGCGAATAGCCCTGGTTGGCATTGGCGTTGACGCGCCAGTCAAGTTGCTGCAGGTACTCGTTCATGCTCGACTCAACATCGACCAAGGTCTTGCGATCGCTGCGCAATTTGTGGTGCTGCTCGCGGTAAACGATGTAGGCGCGCAGTGTTTTCGGGTAGCCGGCGTCAAACAGGGCGGACTCAACCGCATCCTGAATCTGCTCAATGTGCGGCATGACGTGCCCCTGCACCTTGATCTTCGGGCAAACCAGGTACTGCGTCAGGCGCTGCGCTTCAAAGCAATCGAACTCGCCACTGACTTGCGCCGCGCGCTCCAGTGCCTGCGCAATTTTTGCAACGTCAAACGGCTTGATGCCGCCGTCGCGCTTGATGATGTGGGTGAAAGCTGCCTGCTTTGTTGTGCTCATCCTGTCTCCTCAAAACACTATAGGTAGTGTGAAACAGGATGCTAACCACTAAATGTAGCGTTTAAACAGGCTTGAGCCCGTCAACAATATCATTCGACGCGGGGTTGATCCAGATCAACAAATTGTCAAAACCGCGGCCTACCGGGATCAGGCTCCAGGCTGCCCGTCATCAAAAACAGCGCGCCACAACGTCAATACCGCGTCGCGCTCAGCCTGCAATTGCGGCAGACGCACATGGTAAGGCTCGTCATTCAAGCGGGCGCGGTGCTGCACCTGGCGCAGGGTGCGGTAGGCGCTGGCCGCCGCATGGCCCACCCCGACGGGCAGCAGCCCCATCACTTCCGCGCGCTCCAGCAGGGCAATATTGCCCAGATTGGCCAGCAACTCAGGATGCTGCGCCGACTGGGACAACACCAAGTACTGCATGACGAATTCCGCGTCAATCATGCCGCCAGGGCTTTGCTTGACATCAAACAGGCCGTCCTTGGCTGGGTGGGCGCTGCGCAGCTTCTCGCGCATCGCCTTGATTTCAGCCTTCAGGTCCTCGGCCTGACGCGGGGCGGCGATCACGGCGGTTCGAATGGCGTCAAAGCGCTGGCGCAATGCGTCGTTGCCCAACACAAAGCGGGCCCGCGTCATGGCCTGGTGTTCCCAGGTCCAGGCGGTGTTGCTGCCGCGCTGCTGCTGGTAGTTGGCGTAGGCGTCAAAGCTCGTGATCAGCAGCCCTGCATTGCCATTGGGGCGCAACGCGGTGTCAATCTCGTACAGGTCGCCCTCGCCGGTCTTGACGGTCAGCCAGTTGATCAGCTTGCGCACCAGGCTGGCATAGACCTCCGGGGCGCGCTCATCATCGTCGTCAAAGACGAACACAATGTCCAGGTCGCTGCCGTAGCCGAGTTCCTTGCCGCCGAGTTTGCCGTAGGCGATGATGGCAAATTGCGGTGTCTCCCGGTGTTTTGTTTTTAGGCGGCTCCAGCACCAGCGTGTGGTCACACGCAGCACCGCTTCGGCCAGCGAACTCAGGTCGTCGGCGACAGCCTCAACCGTCAACTTGCCTTCCACATCGCGCGCCAGGGTGCGGAACACCTCGGCGTGGTGGGCGCGGCGCAGCAGGTTGAGCAGGGTTTCGTCGTCGTCTTCGCCAGTGCCCGCGAGCGCGGCCCGCCGGTGATCGAGTTCGTGCTCGAAGTCGCTGGCCGAAAAGCGTTCGTCCAAAAAGTCGGAACTGGCCAATTCATCGATCACGCCGGGGTGCAGCATAAGGTAGCGAGCCGGCCAGCGCGCCGCGTCCAGCAGACGCAGCAGGCGCTCGTGCACGTTGGGGCGCTCCAACAGCAGGGCCAGGTAACTTTCGCGCCGTAACAGCGGCTCCATCCAGTCGACCAGACGAACGGCAGCGGCCTCGGTGGCCCGGCCCTCGCGCACCCACTGGGCCGTGCGCACAATCAGCCGCAACAATCGGGCTCGTGATTCTTCTTTCAAGGCCAACACGCGCGGATGTTCACGCCAAGTCGCCACGCGCTGGCGGAACTGGTCTGGGAGGTGCTCCAGCACATCGTCAAAACCTGGCGCGGCGGCCGGCTTGTGGCTGCCGCCCCCGTTGCAGCCTTTGCAGCCCTGCTCCGCGCCGCCGCCGAGCAGCTTGTCAAACTCTTCAGCCACGACTTCACGATGGGCATCGAACTGGTGCAAGAGCTCGCACGCGGTCTCAAAACCCATGGTGTTGGCGATCCAGGCCAGGTCCTGGTCCTGCGTGGGCAACACATGGGTTTGCTGGTCGTCCAGGTACTGAATGCGGTGCTCGACCTGGCGCAAAAAGACATAGGCCTCGGCCAGCGCCCGCGCCGTGTTTGACGGCATCAGGCCCGCTTTGACGAGCCGCGGCAGCGCACTGAGCGTAGCCCGCGTTCTCAGCTCGGGGAATTGCCCGGCACGCACCACCTGCAGCAACTGCACGGTGAACTCGATTTCACGAATGCCCCCGCGTGACAGCTTGACATCGTTGGCCCGCTCCGGGTGCCCGGCACTGCGCTTGCTGGCGTGCTCTCGAATCTGCCGGTGCAGCACGCGCAGCGAATCAAACACACTGTAGTCCAGATAGCGCCGGAACACGAAGGGCATCACGACACTGCGCAGCGCCAGGGTTGAGCCATCATTCACACAAGCCAGCGGCGCCACCACGCGACTCTTGAGCCAGGCAAAGCGTTCCCACTCGCGACCCTGCACATGCAGGTATTGCTCCAGGGCGTCGAGCGACACCGCAGGCGGTCCAGAATTGCCGTTGGGGCGCAGCGCCATATCCACGCGAAACACAAAGCCATGTTCGGTGGTGTCGCCCACCAGGCTGTAGATCGCCCGCACGGCCTTGGCAAAATACTCCTGATTGGAGATGCGGCCACGCCCCTGGGCGTCGCCGGCGGTCTCGCCGTCTTCGTCGTACACGTAGATCAGGTCGATGTCGCTCGACACATTGAGCTCACGCGCACCGAGCTTACCCATGCCGACGATCCAGAGTTGTGCGCGTGCACCTGCTGCGGTACCGGGCACACCGTGAATCTGGTCGAGCGCCAGCTCCACTTCACTGCAAGCGGTATTGAGCGCAAACTCAGCCAGGTCGGTCATGGCCTGAGTCACCTGTTGCAAAGACGCTTGCTGGTCGCAGTCCAGGCATAGCAGCCGCTCCAGCACCAGTTGGCGTGTGGTGCGCAAGGCGCTGGCACTGTCCATTCCCATCGCGCGCAAGGCGGCGCAAGCCTGCGCCATGGACGCCGGGCCAGGCAGACCGGGGTGCAACAAATGCAGCTGATCCTCGAAGCGGCGGCGAATCCGCTGGCCATACCGCGAGTGTGCTGACAAAGCGGGGCCGGTCATAATTCCTGTCATATTTACAAACTCACAATGATTGACTTGACGCCCGCCCCATCGTCACTGCTGAAGACCTGGTCCACAGTGGCCCGCTGGTCGTTGGGCTTGGTGCTGGCTGCGTGGCTTTTGTTCGGGCTGACCTGGGGAGCGTTGCAGTGGCTGATTGTGCCGCGAATCGTTGAATTCCGCCCGCAGCTGGAAGCCTACGCCGAGCGGGTACTGGGAGTGCCGGTGCGCATTGGCACGCTGACGGCGCAGTCAGCCGGCATGATTCCATCGTTTGAGCTGACCGATGTGGCCTTGTATGACGCGCAGGGGCGCGAAGCCTTGCGCTTGCCGCGGGTTTTGGCCGCGCTATCGCCCGGTTCGCTCTGGCGTCTGGGTTTCGAGCAGCTCTATATAGAGCGCCCGCTGCTTAATATCCGGCGCGATAAAAACGGAAAGATTACCGTTGCGGGCCTCGATTTCTCCAAGGTCGGCGATACCGGCAATAGCGCGATCGACTGGTTTTTTTCACAGATCGAATTCATCATTCGCGACGGCAGCATTCTCTGGACCGACGAATTGCGAGCCACCCCAACCTTGGCGTTGCACCAGGTCGACCTGGTGGTGCGCAATCCGGGTCGCCACCACGACCTTCAGTTCGACGCCACGCCGCCCGCGTTGTGGGGAGAAAGCTTCACTGTGCGAGGCAAGTTGACGCAGCCTCTTTTGTCGCGCCACAGAGGCCAATGGCAGGACTGGCATGGTCAACTCTACACCGCCTTCGCCCGGATTGACCTGTCCGAGTTGCGGCGCTACGCTGATGTCGGCGTCGGTGTTGATCTACGCCAAGGTAAGGGGGCCCTGCGGGCGTGGGTCGATGTCCAACAAGGGCTTGTACAGGGTGGCACAGCAGACGTGGCCCTGTCCGAGGTAGATGTCACGCTCGGCGCAGAACTGCAGCCGCTGGAGCTGTTGTCGGTGCGCGGGCGCCTGGGCGCTCGCTTGCCGGCAAACGGTTTTCAGTTCTCCACCCAGGCACTGGCGTTTGACACGCGTGACGGCTTGGTCTGGCCGGGTGGCAATGTCAGTGTCGACTACACCGGCGCCCAGGGCCAGTCGGTCGCACGCGGGGAACTCAAGGCAGATATGCTGGACCTTCAGGCGCTGTCGCAAATCGCCGATCGTCTGCCCATTGATGCCGTCACGCGCGCCGCGCTGCTGACCTATGCGCCCAAAGGGCTGGTGCAACGGCTCCAGGCCAGCTGGCAGGGACCGATGGGTGCCTTTAGCCAATACAAGGTCAAAGGCTTTGTCAGTCAGTTGGAAATGGCCGCCAACCAGCGCAGGATGGCGCCGACCCAGGGGCCGCCCGTAGCGGATGCCCCGGGTGTACGCGGTGCCAGCATTGATTTTGACTTTAACCAGTCCGCGGGCAAAGCCAGCGTCAGCCTGAGCAATGGCGCCCTGGTGTTGCCTGGCATCTTTGATGAGCCGGTGATTCCCGTCATGCAGCTTTCCACCGACGTGAAATGGCAGGTCAAGGGTGAGCATATTGCCGTGCAACTGCCCAACCTCAAGTTCAGCAATGCCGACGCCGACGGCGAGGCGCAGGTCAAATGGGAAACCAGCGACCCGGCCACATCCAGCAGCCACTCCCGGTTTCCAGGCGTGCTTGATCTGCAGGCGGCGCTGAGTCGGGCCGACGGAACACGCGTGCACCGATATCTACCCAGCCTGATTGGACTAGGGGTGCGTGACTATGTGCGTGATGCGGTGACGGCGGGCACGGCCAGCGGCGTCAAGGCCAGGGTCAAGGGTGATCTGCGCCACATGCCCTTTCGCGACCCCAAACAGGGGGAGTTCCGGATTTCAGCCGAAGTACACAATGCGACCCTGGTCTACGTGCCTCCCACCATTCAAACCCCGCATGAGCTGCCTTGGCCACCTTTGACGCAACTCACCGGCGAGCTGGTGTTTGATCGGGCGCAGATGCAGGTGCGCGGCGCGCGTGCCAGGATGGGAGCCGCGTCAAATCTGCAAGTCACCAAAGTCGACGCCCTGATCGCCGATTTGAATGATGCCACCGTGACCGTCACTGCCGACCTGAAAGGCGCGCTGACCGAAGGGCTGGGTATCGTCAGAAGCTCGCCGCTGGGGTCAATGATCGGCAACGCCCTGGACCGCGCTGTGGCGAGTGGCAACGTTGATTACAAATTGAGACTCTCGTTGCCGATCGGCGCCATAGAAAAGTCGACGGTGCTGGGCAGCGTCACGCTGGCCAACAATGACCTGCAGATCACCCCGGAGAGTCCAAAATTGAGCCGGGCGCGCGGCGTCGTGAATTTCACGGACAGCGGGTTTTCAATTGTCGGCGGCCAGGCACGCCTGTTGGGCGGCGAAGCTCGGCTGGAGGGTGGCTCCCTGCCGATGAACGGCGCCAATGCCAATCGCAATGCGAACGCCGTGCTGATCCGCGCCAGCGGCACGGTATCGGCCGATGGTTTGCGCCAGGCCCAGGAGCTCGGCTTTGCGGCACGGATGGCACAGCACGCCACTGGCAGTGCCGCCTATACCGCCGTGCTGGGGTTTCGCCGGGGCGTGCCTGAACTCACGGTGAACAGCAATTTGCAGGGCTTGAGCCTGAGCCTGCCCGCTCCCTTGAACAAAAGCGCGCAGGCGCTGATGCCGTTTCGACTGCAGACGGCGCTGCTGGCGGAATCTTTGCTGGCGCCACCGGGCAGCGCAGCACATTTGCAGGACCAAATGACACTGAACCTGGGGCAAGTTGCGTCCATCCAGTATGTCCGCGATCTCTCGGGACCGCAGCCGCGCGTCACGCGTGGCACTCTGGGGGTTGGTCTGTCGCCGCAAGAGTCGGTCCCCTTGCCCACTGAAGGGGTGGTGGCCAACATCAACCTGAGCAGCGTTGATCTGGACGCCTGGGGCAAAGTGCTGGAACTGGCCTCCGGCAGTTCGCTGACTAACCTCGCCACAACACAACCTACACCGAGCGCCGCCGTAGCGAGCGCACTCGTAGCAAGCGCCGCCCTGAGCTATCTGCCCACCAGCATGGCGGTACGGGCCCAGGCTTTGACGTTTGGCGGGCGCACGCTGCACAAGGTGGTGCTCGGCGCTTCGCGCGAGGGCCTGTTGTGGCGGGCGAATCTGGATGCCACCGAACTCAATGGTTACCTGGAATACCGTCAGCCGTCGGGGCCCGGGGAGGGCCGCTTGTTTGGGCGGCTTGCCCGGCTCACCATTGCCCCCAGTACCGCCAGCGAGATGGAGGCGCTGCTTGAAGAGCCGCCCGCCAGCATTCCGGCGCTCGACATCATGGTGGAGGATTTTGAGTTGCGCGGCAAACGGCTCGGTCGAGTCGAGGTCGAGGCGGTCAACCGGGGCGCCGGTGCAGCAACGCCTGAAGGTCAGGCGCGTGAATGGCGGCTCAGCAAATTAAACATCGTGACACCCGACGCGGTTCTCACAGCCACCGGCAACTGGGCCGCGGTGAACGCATTGTCTTCACCGAGGACGAACGCTCGCCGGCGCACGGTCCTGAATTTCAAGCTCGTCGTTGCAGACGGCGGCGACCTGCTGACACGTCTTGGCATGCCGGGCGTGGTCCGCAAAGCCCGCGGCCAAATGGAGGGACAAGTGGCCTGGATGGGCTCGCCCATCAGCCTGGACTACCCGTCCATGACCGGTGCGTTCACCGTCAACATGGCGTCGGGTCAGTTCTTGAAAGCCGAACCGGGCTTGGCCAAATTGCTGGGCGTCTTGAGTCTGCAGGCTTTGCCGCGGCGCCTGACGCTTGATTTCAGGGACGTCTTTAGTGAAGGTTTCTCTTTTGACTTTGTGCGCGGTGATATCACCATTGAACAAGGCGTTGCCAGAACCAACAACTTGCAGATGAAAGGGGTCAATGCCGCGGTGCTGATGGAGGGACAGGCCGACATTGAAAAAGAGACCCAGGACCTGAAAGTGGTCGTGGTGCCGGAGATCAACGCCGGCACCGCGTCGCTGATTGCCTCTGTCATCAACCCGGCCATCGGCATTGGCACCTTTTTGGCCCAGTTGTTCTTTCGCCAGCCACTGACCGAGGCCGCCACGCAGGAGTTTCACATTGATGGCAGCTGGGCTGACCCCCGGATTACCAGGGTACAGCGCAAGACTGGAAGAACGAATGCCGCACCGCGTTAATGCCCATGGGCTGACGGCGCCCGACAAGACCGGCGGCGATCAGATTTTTTCAGTCGACGACCTTGCCTCTGGCGCAGCCGCGGCATCGGCAGTTGGCGCTGCCGGCAATTCACCCTTGTGCCGCCCGGAAAACATGGTCCACCAGACAATCAGCACCAGCAGCAACAGTGCCCCCAATGCTTCCAGCACGAGCAAACTCATGAATCGAATCCTTTTTACCGTATTGAATGGCTGGATTGTAGGCATGCTCGTCGCGTGCAGCAGCGCACCGACTCGACCTCAACAACTCGTTACGCCAACGGAACTGGCCGGGCCGTCTGTCAGCAATTCTCTCGATGATGCCGGGCCCTTGCCCGCACCCATCGTCCGCGCCAAAAGCCGCTGGACGGCTGTGCCTTGGGCGGAACTGCCGGGATTCGAGGACGACCCCCTGTTTGAGGCCTGGAACGCCTGGATCAAAAGCTGCGAGCGTCCGGGACCGGTGTTTGCGTCCTTGTGCAGCGAAGTGCGGCGTTTGAGCATTGGCGACGAGGCCCAGCGCCGGGCCTGGCTGCGCGAGCGGCTGCAACCGTACCGGGTAGATACCTTGGCGGGCTCCGCCGAGGGCTTGTTGACCGCTTATTTCGAGCCAGTTCTGGACGCCGTCCGCAGCGCCAGTGCCGAGTTCAGCGTGCCAATCTACCAGCCGCCCTTGGGCCTGACGCAAAACCTGCCGTGGTACACGCGCCAGCAGATTGACAGCTCGGCGCAGGTACAAGCGACCCTGAAAGGGCGAGAGATCGTGTTTCTGGCCGACCCCGTCGACGCCCTGATGCTGCAGATTCAGGGCTCGGGCCGGGTGCGCATCAGCCAGCCCGACGGCAGCCAGACCCTGGTTCGACTAGCCTACGCAGGCTCCAATGGCCACCCCTACAAAAGCGTGGGCCGCTGGCTACTCGATCAGGGCGCGGTGCGCGATGCCTCGTGGCCGGCGATCAAAGCCTGGCTGACGCAAAACCCCAGTCGCGTCAACGAGTTGTTGTGGAGCAATCCGCGCACCGTGTTTTTCCGCGAAGAGGCAATGTCGCCGCTGGATGCAGCCTGGGGGCCCAAAGGCGCGCAAGGTGTGCCTTTGACGCCCGGGCGCTCGATTGCGGTCGACCCGGGCAGCATTCCCTATGGCACACCGGTGTGGCTGGCCTCGCGTGGCACCAATCTCAACCTGCAAAAGCTGGTACTGGCGCAAGACACCGGCAGTGCCATCGTCGGGGGCGTGCGGGCTGACTACTTTGTCGGCTGGGGCAAGGACGCTGCCGAACTGGCCGGTCGTCTCAAACAGCCCTTGCGTCTGTGGGTGCTATGGCCCAAATAGTCGCGGTCTTCAATGACGAGCCAACGCCACAGCGAATCAGGTCGCGCGTTTGACCCGATTCGCCACGCTCTGCGCCAGGCGCGCCTTGGCTTCGGGGTAGACCAGGGATTCCTCCAGGGCGATATGGTCCTGACACAGCGTCAGGAACACCTTGGCACCGTGCTTAAATTCATCAACGTCAAACCAGTTGTTGCCCAGGGCAATGGCGCGCAGCTGAGGTCCCAGCTCGATCCAGTTTTCTTCGATCCAGCCATGGTCCTGGTGCAGGGCATGCACCGCCGCCTCCAGGTCAGCATTGCCACTGAGCAACAGCGCCGGAAACACGTTTTTCTCCTCCTCGGCATGGTGTTGGCGCGCGGTGCTGGAAAAAAAAGTCTCGATGGCACCTGCCTGGCGCTGCGCTTTGGCATCCAAGCCAGCGCTCTCCATCTGGGCCACCAGTGCTGCGAGTTCAGCCAGATGCATCTGCATTTGCTGGTGACATGCATCCAGCGCTACAAAGCTGAACGGTTCCGGGAAGGCACTCATGGTTCACATCCTATTTAGTCAGTTGAGGCAGAGCTTGTGGCTGCACGACTGCGGGCTGGCCCGCAAGATTTTTGCGTGACTCCCATTATCAACAAGGGCCTGTTGCCACGCTTGAGCCAAGTCAAGCGCTTGCACGATTGACGCAGCACCATCTGCACGCCACCGACTGGCTGTCGTTTCAAGAGCACAATCACCTGATCAATTCCGAGCGTTCACCCAAACTTCGAGGACACCCCATGGCATTCGGAAAAATACTTGTCGCCCAGGGCGGCGGCCCCACCGCAGTGATCAACCAGTCACTGGTCGGCGTGGCGCTGGAAGCGCGCCGCTTTAACCAGGTGGCGCACATTTATGGCGCGTTGCATGGTGTGCGCGGCATCGTGGACGAAGAGTTTGTCGACCTCACCCAAGAAACCAGCCACAACCTGGAACTGGTGGCCAACACACCCTCGTCTGCGCTGGGGTCGACCCGCGACAAGCCTGACATCGCCTATTGCCAGGAGATTTTCAAGGTGTTGCAGGCCCATCAGATCGAGCACTTCTTCTACATTGGCGGCAACGACTCCAGCGACACGGTGCGCATCGTCAGCCAGGAAGCGCAAAAAGCAGGTTACCCGCTGCGCAGCATTCACATCCCCAAGACCATCGACAATGACCTGGTCGGCAATGACCACACGCCGGGTTTTCCGTCGGCGGCGCGTTTTGTGGCGCAAGCCTTTGCCGGTGCCAACCTGGACAACGCGGCGCTGCCCGGCGTCTATGTCGGCGTCGTCATGGGGCGGCATGCCGGCTTCTTGACGGCGGCGTCGGCCTTGGGCAAGAAATTTCCGGATGACGGGCCACACCTGATCTACCTGCCCGAGCGCATCTTTGATCTGAGTAAATTCCTGCTGGACGTCAAGGCCACTTATGAACGCTTTGGTCGCTGCGTGATTGCAGTCTCCGAAGGCATTCACGATGCCAGCGGCACGCCCATTGCCGCGCTGCTGGCCAAGGAGATGGAGCACGACGCGCACGGCAATGTGCAGCTCTCGGGCAACGGCGCTCTGGCTGACCTGCTGTGCAACGAGATCAAGGCCAAGCTCAACATCAAACGCGTGCGTGGCGACACTTTTGGCTACCTGCAGCGCTCTTTCATCGGCTGCGTATCGGACGTCGATCAGCGCGAAGCGCGCGAAGTCGGCGAAAAAGCGGTGCAATTTGCGATGTGGGGTGGGCGCGACGGCTCGGTGGCGATCAAGCGCACCGGCTTTTACTCGGTCGACTATGAGTTGCTGGCGCTCGATGCCGTGGCCGGCAAGACGCGGGTGATGGAAGACGAGTTCATCGCCGCCAACGGCACCGATGTCACCGATGCGTTTCGCATGTACCTGCGTCCTCTCCTGGGCTCGGGCATGCCGGACGCCTTCCGGCTCCGCCACAATCCGGTGGCCAAGGTACTTCATAGATGAAATTGACCTCTAGCCCACGTTCCACCTGCCTGAGAAGCTATCAATCTAGACTGTCAACTTCGCCCGATCCAGTCTTGAGCCGGCCCGGCAAGCCACGGCAAGCCGGGCACGCTGCGTGGCTCGGTTTGGCTTTGTTGCTCGGCGCCTGCGGCAGTGCACCACCGCTTCCAGTGGCGGCGCCGGTATCGGTCCCGGCGCCGGCGGTCAAAGCCAAACCGATCATCGGCCTGGTGCTCGGTGGCGGCGCGGCCAAAGGCTTTGCGCATATCGGCGTCATCAAGGCACTCGAAGCGCAAGGCATCAAGCCCGACCTGATCATTGGCACCAGCGCCGGCTCGCTGATCGGCGCGCTCTATGCCGGCGGCAAGAGTGGCTTCGAGTTGCAGGCACTGGCCATCCCCCTCAACGAATTCCAGGTCAGCGACTGGGTGCTGCCCGACCGCGGCATGATCAAGGGCGAGGCACTGGCCAAGTTCGTCAACACGGCGGTAAGCAACCGCCCGCTGGAAAAGCTGCCGCGGAAATTCGGCGTCGTCGCCACCGATCTGGCCAGCGGCGAGCCAGTCGTGTTTCGCAGCGGCGACACCGGCACGGCGGTGCGGGCGTCAAGCAGCGTACCGGGCGTCTTTCAGCCGGTCAGCATCCGCGGCCACGAGTATGTGGATGGCGGCCTGTCGAGTCCGGTGCCGGTGCGCTTTGCGCGCGAGATGGGCGCCACCTTTGTGATCGCGGTTGACATCTCCGACAGACCGCTCAGCAGCAAACTCAAAAGCACCTTCGACATCCTGATGCAGTCCGTCACGATCATGGGCCAGACCATTGCCCGCTACGAGCTGCCCCTGGCCGACGTGGTGATCCGCCCCGACATCGCGCAACTGGAAGTGCTTGATTTCACGACCCGCCATATCGCCGTACTGGAGGGTGAAAAGGCGGTGGCCCGCGTCATGCCGGCACTCAAGGACAAACTGGCGCACTTTGGCGAACCCCTGACGGCGCCGGCAGAACGACGTTAAGGCACGGAGTTGCGGCATCGGCCTGATTCGCCTTGCCGGCAGCAGACTTGCGGCCCAGGCGCTACCATGCGACCTCGCCGATAGAAAAAACGCCCGGGGCCGGCGCAAGGACACCTCAATTGAAATCAATGACGCATGGCACGCCTTTGATCATGGGCGACCACCTGGCGCGCAGCGTACGCGGGCGCCCGTGCGCTCCTCCAAACCGTCGATAGACCGCTTTCGACCTGCATTCTTATAGACAGTTTTGGAGACATGGCCATGTCCAATTTGTTTGAAAACCCCATGGGCTTGATGGGTTTCGAGTTTGTTGAATTTGCCTCGCCCACGCCCGGCTTGCTGGAGCCCCTGTTTGAACGCATGGGCTTCACCCTGGTGGCCAAACATCGCTCCAAGGACGTGGTCCTGTTTCGCCAGGGCAACATCAACTTCATCGTCAACCGCGAACCCAAAAGCGTGGCCGGCTATTTTGCGGCGGAGCACGGGCCCTGCGCCTGCGGCATGGCATTTCGTGTCAGGGACTCGCACCTGGCCTACCGTCGCGCCTTGGAGCTGGGCGCGCAACCGATTGAAATCAAGACCGGGCCGATGGAGTTGAACCTGCCCGCCATCAAAGGCATCGGCGGCGCACCGCTGTACCTGATCGACCGCTTTGAAGACGGCAAATCGATCTATGACATCGACTTCAATTTCATCGACGGCGTGGACCGGCACCCGCCGGGCCATGGCCTCAAGCTGATTGACCATCTGACGCACAACGTCTACCGCGGCCGTATGGCGTTCTGGGGCGGCTTCTACGAGAAGCTGTTCAACTTCCGCGAGATCCGCTACTTCGATATTCAAGGCGAATACACCGGACTGACCTCGCGCGCAATGACCGCGCCCGACGGCCAAATTCGCATCCCGTTGAACGAGGAGTCGAAACAGGGCGGCGGCCAGATTGAAGAATTCCTGCTCAAGTTCAACGGCGAAGGCATTCAACACATTGCGCTGATCTGCGATGACCTGCTGGCCACGGTCGACCGGCTGGCGCTGGCGGGCGTGCCGCTGATGTCGGCGCCGAGCGAACGTTACTACGAGATGCTCGACGCCCGCCTGCCCGGGCATGGCCAACCGGTGGCGGCGCTACAGACGCGTGGCATCTTGCTGGACGGCAGCACCACGGGAGGCACGCCGCGCCTGTTGCTGCAGATATTCTCGGAAACGCAGCTGGGCCCGGTATTCTTCGAGTTCATCGAGCGCCAGGGTGACGAGGGCTTTGGCGAGGGTAATTTCAAGGCCCTGTTTGAATCGCTGGAACGCGACCAGGTACGACGCGGCGTCATCGCGGCGCAGGAGTAGCCCCATGAAAATCGAGCGCATTCACCACGTGGCCTACCGTTGCAAGGACGCCAAAGAGACCGTGCTCTGGTACCAGAACATGCTCAAGATGGACTTCGTGCTCGCCATCGCCGAAGACTTCGTGCCCTCGACCAAGGCGCCAGACCCTTATATGCACGTGTTTCTGGACGCCGGACAGGGCAATGTGCTGGCTTTTTTTGAACTGCCGACCCAGCCACCGATGGGGCGCGACCCCAACACACCGGCCTGGGTGCAGCACATTGCGTTCAAGGTCAAGAACCGCGCCACGCTGCTTGAATTTCGCGCCCACCTCGAAGCCAACGGCGTCGAGGTGCTCGGCGTGACCGACCACGGCGCTTTTCACTCAATCTATTTCTTCGACCCGAACGGTCACCGGGTCGAACTGGCCTGTCCCGACCCCGACGAGCAGGCCATGCTCAAACGGCTCGATGCGGTGAAATGGGAGATGCTCGACGAATGGTCCAAAACGAAGCGCGCGCCCCAGCATGCCGCCTTCCTGCACGCACGCGAGTTCAAACCATGAGCGCCGCCATCGATGAGACGCACTCGGCCACCCTGAAAAGCTGGCTTGAATCGGCCAACGACCCCGGCACGGATTTTCCGATTCAGAATCTGCCTTACGGCCGGTTCCGGCGTGACGAGCAGGCCGATTGGTCCCTTGGGGCGGCGATCGGCGACCAGGTGCTCGATCTGCACCTGGCGCGACTGCTCGCCAGCGCTGAGATGCACCAACTGATGGCGCTGGACCCGGCGGCTCGGCGGGCCTTGCGTCAGACGCTCTCCAGCGGCTTGCGCCAGGGCAGCGCGCACGAGGCACAGTTTCGCGCGGCGCTGGTGGCGCAGGATGCGGTCGAGATGGGCCTGCCCTGCGAGATTGGCGACTACACCGACTTCTACACCGGCATCCATCACGCCAGGACGGTCGGCAAGCTGTTTCGCCCGGACAACCCGCTGCTGCCGAACTACAAGTGGGTGCCGATTGGCTACCATGGCCGCGCCTCCTCGGTGGGCGTGAGTCGACCGGGCCTGGGGCAACTGTTCCGCCGGCCCTGCGGCCAGGTCATGGCGCCGCAGGCCAACGCGCCGAGCCTGCAGCCCAGCGCCAGGCTCGATTTCGAGTTGGAACTGGGCATATTCATCGGCCGACCCAATGCCCTGGGCGAATCGATTTCGATGGCACAGGCCGAAGACCATGTCTTTGGCCTGACCTTGTTGAATGACTGGAGCGCGCGCGACATCCAGGCTTGGGAGTACCAGCCGCTCGGCCCGTTTCTGTCGAAGAGCTTTGCCACCACCGTCTCACCCTGGGTCGTGACACTGGAGGCGCTGGCGCCGTTTCGCCAGACCTGCACCCGACCCGAGGGCGACCCTGCGCCGCTGCCTTACCTTGACTCGAGCGAAAACCAACGCAGCGGGAAAATCGACATCGGGCTTGAAGTCTGGCTGCAGACTGCCAGGATGCGCACAGAGGGCCACGCCGCTGAGCGCCTAATGCGCGCGAATGCCCTGGATGCCTACTGGACCGTGGCACAACTGGTAGCGCACCACACGGTCAATGGCTGCAACCTGCGCAGCGGCGATCTGCTGGGGACCGGCACGCTGTCAGGTCCCGCGCCAACGCAAGGCGGCTCCCTGCTGGAACTTAGCCAGGGCGGCGAGCGCACGGTTGCGCTGGCCAATGGTGAAGAGCGAGCCTTTCTGGCGGATGGCGATACCGTGATCCTGCGCGGCTATTGCCAGCGCGAGGGCTTCAGGCGCATCGGCCTGGGCGAATGCCGTGGCACCGTCTTGCCAGCGAGGCCCTGACATGAAGCCCTTGACTCAAGCGACCAAGCATGGCCTGGCGGCGATCGACGCGCCGCCACCCGAACGCGCCGACTGGACCATCGACCAGGGCTGGGACCAGTACTCGCACCAGCATCATGGGGTGTGGAAGACTCTGTTCGAGCGCCAGAGCCGGCTGCTGCCCGGGCGCGCCTGCGACGCCTTTGTGCAGGGCATGGCGGCCTTGTCGATCGGGGCCGATCAGATTCCTGATTTCCGGCGGCTGTCCGAGATTTTGCTGGCGCGCACCGGCTGGCAGATTGTGGCGGTGCCGGGGCTGGTGCCCGACGAGGTCTTCTTCGAGCACCTGGCCCATCGCCGCTTCCCGGCGGGCAACTTCATCCGCACGCCACATCAACTCGATTACGTGGAAGAACCCGACGTGTTTCACGATGTCTTCGGCCACGTCCCGCTGCTGATGCATCCGGTCATGGCCGATTTCATCCAGGCCTACGGCGTGGGCGGTCTACGCGCCCAAAAGCTCGGCGTGCTGGACAAGCTGGCCCGCGTCTACTGGTACACCGTCGAGTTCGGGCTGGTGCAGCAAAAGAACGGGCTGCGGATCTACGGCGCCGGCATTGCCTCGTCCGCCACCGAGAGCCGCTTCGCGCTCGATGATGCGTCGCCGAACCGCTTGCGCTTTGGTCTGGAGCGGGTGATGCGAACCCGTTACCGCATTGACGATTTTCAGGAGACTTACTTCGTGCTGGGCGATCTGGACGAATTGCTGGAACTGGCCCGCATCGACTTCGCCGCTCTGTACGAACGCGTGCAGGGTCAAACGGACTATTTACCCGGTGCCGTGCTGCCCTCGGACCAAGTGCTCACGCGCGGGTCGGGCCGCCATCACCGCCACAAACCCCAAGGAGCAGGCGCATGAGTTTCAAAGATCAAACCGTGATGCTGACAGGCGCCGCGGGCAACCTCGGGCAGGCGGTGGCTGCGGCCTTTGCCGCCAGGGGTGCACGCCTGGTCTTGCTGGCCCGCCAGATCGATGAGTTGCGTGCGGTCTTTGGCGAGGAAGGGCCCGAGCGCCTGTACGTGGTCGCTGACTTGCTCGATGCGCAGCAAGTAACCGCCGCGCTGACTAGCGCCCTCACCCGCTTTGGGCGTGTCGACGTGCTGTGCAACCTGGCCGGCGGTTTTCGCATGGGCCAGGCGGTGCACGAGACGCCTGAGAGCAGCTGGGACTTCCTGCTCGACATCAATGTCCGCACCCTGTTGACGACGGCGCGGGTCGTGGTGCCGCACCTGCTGGCGCGCGGCGGCGGCAAGATCGTCAACGTCGGCGCCTTTGCCGCCCAAAAGGGGGCGGCCGCAATGGGGGCCTACTGCGCCGCCAAGAGCGGCGTGATCCGCCTGACCGAGTCGATGGCGGCCGAGCTGCGCGAGAAGAATATCAACGTCAACTGCGTGCTGCCCACCATCATCGACACCCCCGAGAACCGCGCGGCCATGCCGGACGCTGACCCCGCGCGTTGGGTCGCACCGCACGACCTCGCGAACGTCATCGTGTATCTGGCCTCCCCGGCCGCGCGGGCCATTCATGGTGCCGCCGTGCCGGTCACGGGCTTAAGCTGAGCCGGCCATGCTCAAGCTCTACACCTACTTTCGCAGCTCGGCGGCGTTTCGCGTGCGCATCGCGCTCAACCTCAAGGGCTTGCCATTTGAATCGATCCCGGTGCACCTGCTGCGAGACGGTGGCGCGCAGCACACGCCAGCCTATGCCGCCCTGAACCCGACCCACCTGGTGCCCACGCTGGTCGATGGCGGGCTAATCCTTGGCCAGTCGCTGGCCATCATCGAGTACCTGGAGGAGACCTGTCCGGCGCCGCCTTTGCTGCCCCTGGACGCAGGGGGCCGGGCGCGTGTGCGCGCGCTGGCGCAGACCATCACCTGCGAGGTTCATCCTCTGAATAATCTGCGCGTGCTGCAGTACCTGGAGCACGAGCTGCAGATCGACGCGGCAGCCAAAGGCAAGTGGTGCCGGCACTGGGTCACTGTGGGCTTCACCGCGCTGGAGGCACTGCTTGACAGCAGCCCTGACACCGGTGCGTTCTGCCATGGCGACACGCCCACCCTGGCCGACTGCTGCCTGATCCCGCAAATCGCCAATGCCCGACGTTTTGACACCCCGCTCGACGCGTTCCCGCACATTCGGCGCATCGAAGTCGCTTGCATGGCTTTGAGCGCGTTTGAGCGCGCGTTGCCCCAGGCGCAGGCGGATGCCGCTTAGCCCGCGAAGGCGCTGCGCAGCGTTCTGACGGCGGCCGCCCCGATCGCCAGCATCACGCCAAGCGACACCACCGTGACAATTCGGGCGTATTCCGCAGCGCGCCCACCATCGGCTTCCAGCGGAAACGTAGTCACTGCACGATTGATTGAGTCCATGCGAAAGCCCAAAGAAGAAAAGTTGAAGTGACAGACCGGCACCGCCACTTGCAGCGCACTGTTTGCTTGAAGTCCGCGAATGCGCGGGTGGCCGGCTGGCGGCGTCCCTTGGTGGCGACCGACTGGCTTGCCATTGACATCCGCACGTTGCGAGCTTGCTGGATTGGAACGGCCCGTCAATTGATAAAAGTCAATGGGCAGCCCTGCCAGCCGACGCGGGGTCTACTACTATTTTTATAGCATTAAAATCAATAAATACGGGGGCTAGAGGCCTATTTTATATAAACTTTATCAAGACAGGGTGCCGGAAGATCGCCTCAAACCGGGCTGTCAATACGAATCCAGGTGGTCTTGGTCTCCAGGTACTTGTCAAACGCATGCAGCGACTTGTCGCGCCCAACCCCGCTTTGCTTGCAGCCGCCGAAGGGCACGGTGATATCGTCTTCATCGTACTGGTTCACGTGCACAGTGCCCGCGCGCAAGGCACGGGCGACACCGAGCGCCTGGTTCAGGTCGCGCGTCCAGAGCGCCGCCTGCAGTCCGTACACGCTCTGGTTGGCCTGGCGCACCGCGTCGGCGGCATCGGTGAACGACAACACCGACAGCACCGGGCCGAAAATCTCTTCGCGCGCGATCGTCATGTCGTTCGTCACGCCATCAAAAACCGTAGGCTCGATGTAATAACCGCCCGTCTCAGTCATGGCCTGCGCGCCGCCCGCGAGCAGGCGGGCGCCCTCGTCCTTGCCGCTTTCGATGTAGCGCAAGACCGATTCCAGCTGCACCCGGTCGACGATGGCACCCATGACCGTGGCCGGGTCGAGCGGATTGCCTGGCGCGTAAGCCGGCACCAGCGCCAGTGCTTTCTCCAAAAATTGATCTTTGATGCTGTCTTGGACCAACAGGCGCGAAGGCGCATTGCAGCTCTCGCCCTGGTTGAAGAAGATGCTGCCGACCGCAGCCTGTACCGCTTTATCCAGGTCGGGGCAATCGGCAAACACGATGTTGGGCGACTTGCCGCCAAGCTCGGTCCAGGCGCGCTTGAGGTTGCTTTGCGCCGCCATGGTATGAATCTGGCGGCCCACCCGTGTGGAACCGGTGAAGGCAATGCAATCCACATCCATGTGCAGCGCCAGCGCCGCGCCTGCCTCCGCGCCGTAGCCGGGGACGACATTGAAGACGCCTGGCGGAATGCCCGCCTGCAGCGCCAGCTCGGCCAGTCGAAGTGCGGTCAAAGGTGATTTTTCGCTGGGTTTGAGGACCACCGAGTTGCCCGCCGCCAAGGCCGGCGCGATCTTCCAGGCCGCCATGATCATCGGGTAATTCCACGGCACGATCACGCCCACCACACCCACCGGCTCGCGTGTGATCAACGCCAGCGCGGTGCGGGCCGTGGGTGCGATCTGGTCGTAGATTTTGTCGATTGCCTCGCCATACCAGCGAATGCAATTGGCGGCGCTGTTCACATCCACGCCACGTGCGTACTGGATCGGCTTGCCCATGTCCAGCGTCTCCATCAAAGCGAGTTCATCGCCGTGCGCGAGCAGCAGGTCGGCAAAACGGATCATGACGCGCTTGCGCTGCGCCGGGGCCATGCCCGACCAGCGCTTGTCCTCGAACGCTGCCCGTGCCGCCGCCACGGCCGCATCAATGTCAACCGCGTGGCAGCGCGCGACTGCTGTCAACAGTCGGCCATCCACCGGCGACAGGCAATCGAAGACCTGCTCGTCGCGCGCACGCACTCGTTCACCGTTGATGAAGGCACGGCCGTCCAATTGAAGTTCTGTCATAGACACCTCACAGTTAAGTTCCCATCCCAGCCGCATGGATTGCGGCTCCTCACTAGGCGCGCAAAGCCGCCAGTTCCGCCCGCATCGCCGCCGCAATGTCGCGCTCACGCTGGCGAGTGCGCCGCGCGACCCAGACGCTGTAGCCTACGATCACCCCCGTCACGGTGGTGATCAACAAACTGGCGGCCGCATAGATGGTGGGATTGATGCCACGGCGGGCATAGCCAAAAATGACCTGCGGCAAGGTATTGACGCCGGGCCCGGAGAGAAACTCGGCCATCACCACATCGTCGAACGACAGCGTAAAAGACAACAAGAACGCCGCCAGAATCGCCTGAAAAATATTGGGCATGGTGACCAGAAAAAACACTTGCAGCGGGTGCGCACCCAAGTCCATCGCCGCCTCCTCCAGGGAGCGATCCATGTCCAGCAGGCGCGACTGGACCACCACCATGGCATAGGCCATGCCCAGTAGCGCATGGCCCAGAATGATGGTCAACATGCCGCGCTGCGGCCAACCCAGAAAGTTCTGAGCGCCCACCATCAGCAGCAGCAGCGACAGGCCAATGACGACCTCGGGCATGACCAGAGGTGCATGGACCATGCTTGAAAACAGGATGCGCCCGTTAAAGCGACGGTAGCGCACCAGCACAAAGGCAGCGAAAGTTCCCAGCACCGCGGACAGCAGCCCCGCCACCGTCGCCACTTTGAGCGACAGCCAGAAGCCATCAACCAGGCGGGTGTCACCGACCAGAGCCACGTACCAGCGCAGCGAAAAGCCGGTGAAGCGCGCGTCCTGCCGCGTGCTGTTGAACGAGAACACGATCATGAAGCACAGCGGCAGGTACAAAAACAAATAGACCAGCGCCAGCCAGAATTTGCCGAGGTGTCGTTCCAGGAAAACGGTCATGGCGCCGGCCTCACTGCTGCGCCTGGGCACTATCGCCGCGGTAGTGGTAATAAAGGGCCACGGGCACCACGATCAGCGCGATCATGATCACCGCCAGCGCGCTCGCCCGCGGCCAGTTGTTGCTGATGAACATCTCGTCCCACACCACCCGACCGATCATCAGGTTCTCCGGGCCACCCAGCAACGACGGGATCACGAACTCACCGACCGCAGGGATGAACACCAGCATGCAGCCCGCGATGATGCCGGCCCGGGACAGCGGCACCGTCACCAGCCAGAATGCCTTCCAGGGCGAAGCGCCCAGGTCGTAGGCGGCCTCCAACAGGCGCAGATCCATCTTGACCAGGTTGGCATACAAGGGCAGCACCATGAACGGCAGATAGACATAGGTCATGCCCACCAGCATGGAGACGCTGCTGTAGAGCATCAGGATCGGCTCCTGCGTCAGCCCCAGAAACATCAAGGCCCGATTGAGGATGCCCTGGTCGGCCAGGATGCCTTTCCAGGCATAGACCCGCAGCAGGAACGAAGTCCAGAACGGCAGCATCACCATCATCAACAGCGCCGGGCGCACGCCAGGCTTGGATCGGGCGATGAAATAGGCAAACGGATAGCCAATGAGCAGGCACAGCAGCGCCGTGCACAGCGCATACCAGATCGAGCGCAGATAAGCTTCGGTATAGATGGTCTGGAACCAGGCACCGCCGTCGCTGGCGCGAAAGACGGAGCCGTAATTGTTGTATTTGAGTTTGAGCAGGCCGCTGCCCGCGTCCCAGATCGGCTTGAACGGGGATATGTCGTTGCCCATGTCCACAAAGCTGATGTAGAGCAGGATCAGGAAGGGCAGTAAAAAGAAGACCAGCAGCCACCCAAAAGGCACGCCGATGACGAAACGCTTGCCTGGCGCGGGTAAGTAAACTGTCGCCATCACGTCGGCCTTTAGTCGCGCAAGACGACCGCAGCATCCTCACCCCAACTGAACCAGACCTCATCATCCCAGGTGATGTGATGGACGTCTTCACGCGTCGTGTTGGCCTCGGTGATCTTGACGCGGCTGGCATCCATCGCGACCACGATGTAGCTGTTGTAGGCGCCAAAATAGGCAATCTCCTTGACCTTGCCGGCAAACACATTGTTGACCTGCGTCGGGCGCTGCTTGTTGATCTGCATCTTCTCGGGGCGCACCGCGATCGCCACCGGCATGTGCAGCGCACCACTGACACCGTGACCCACCTTGATTTCTCCGATGCCCGTGAGGACCGCGCAATGGTCGGACTCGTCGACACTGAGCTGCCCTTCAAAGAGGTTGACGTTGCCGATGAAGTCCGCCACAAAGCGGTTGACCGGATGCTCATAGACCTCGATCGGCGAGCCGACCTGCAGCACCCGGCCCTTGCTGCTCATGACCGCGATGCGGCTGGCCATGGTCATGGCCTCTTCCTGGTCGTGCGTCACCATGACGCAGGTCACACCCACTTGCTCGATGATGTTCACCAGCTCGAACTGGGTCTGCTCCCGCAACTTTTTATCCAGCGCGCCCAGCGGCTCGTCAAGCAACAGCAGTTTGGGCCGCTTGGCCAAGCTACGCGCCAGCGCCACGCGCTGCTGCTGGCCACCCGAGAGTTGGTGCGGCTTGCGCCGGGCATAGGCGCCGAGTTGCACCAGGTCCAGCATGGCGCCCACGCGCTGCTTGATTTGCTCGCGCGGCAGTCCTTCGCGCTTGAGGCCAAAGGCTATGTTCTCCCAGATGTCCAGGTGCGGGAACAGCGCGTAGGACTGAAACATCATGTTGATCGGGCGCTCATAGGGGGCCAGCTTCGCCACGTCCAGTCCTCCGAGCAGAATGCGCCCGGCGCTGGGCGTCTCGAAGCCGGCCAACATGCGCAGCAGGGTGGACTTGCCGCAGCCCGAGCTGCCCAGCAGCGCAAAAATCTCGCCCTGCTTGATTGACAGCGACACCTCGTCCACCGCCAGCGTTTCATCAAAACGCTTCGTCAGTTTTTCAGTGACCAGATAGCCGGTCGTTGCCTCCTGGTCGGTCATCGGCTGGTCTTGGCTTGGATGTGCCGCAAAGCGAACACCCTATTTGCCCTTCTTGAAGCTGGTGTAGGCATTGGCCAGGGCTTCGCGCGCTTCGTTGCTGAAACTGCTGGGCGGAACCATCTTGGCAAAATAATCCGATTCGACAAAAATGGTCTTGTTGCCGGCAATCTCGGGCTTGACCTTGTCCACGGCGGCCTTGTTGGCGGTCGGGTAGTTCATCTCGTTGGACATGCGCACCGCATTTTCGGGGCGCAGGTAAAAGTCAATGAAGGCGTGAGCGTTATGGGGGTGCTTGGCGTCTTTGGTCAGCGCCATGGTGTCAAAGAAGATCAGGGCACCGGTGCTGGGCAACAGCGACTCGATCACATCTTTGGATCCGTTTTCCTTGGCGCGGCTGGCCGCAATGTTGATGTCGCCCGACCAGCCGATCGCGACACAAGCCTTGCCGCTGGCAATGTCGTCGATCATGGTGGCGCTGAACAGACGAATGTCCTTGCGCACTTTGGCCAGCATGGCGCTTGCCGCTTGGTAGTCGGCCGGGTCATTGGAATAAGCGTCCTTGCCGATGTAGTGCAGCGCCGCCGGAATGATTTCGGTGGGAGAGTCCAGGTAGGCGATGCCGCAGGACTTGAGCTTGGCGCTGTACTTGGGGTCAAACACCAGGTCCCAGGCGTTTTCTGGCATGGGCATTTTGCCCAGGGCCTTTTCTACCTTGGTCCGGTTGATGCCCACCGTGGTAAAACCCCAGGCCCACGGCACCAGATACTGGTTGCCTGGGTCGGCCTTGACCAGCTTGGCCATGATGGCCGGGTCCAGATTGGCCAGGTTGGGAATCTTTGACTTGTTCAGCGGCTGCAACAAGCCGCCTTCAATCTGCGGCTTGGCAAAGACGCTGCCCGGCACCACGATGTCGTAGCCCGAGTTGCCTGCCACCAGCTTGGCGTGCAGCGCCTCGTTGGTTTCAAAGGTGTCGTAGTTGACCTTGATGCCGGACTCTTTCTCAAAGGCTGCGATCATGCCTTCGGGAATGTAATCGGGCCAGTTGTAAATATTGAGCACCTTCTCTTCGGTGTTGACCGGCGCTGCCGGCGCGCTGGCGACCGGTGCGGGCGCGACCACGGCCACGGGCGGCTCCTCTTTCTTGCCGCAGGCCGTCAGCACCAACGCAGACAAGGCGAAGGACCACAAGTACTTTTTCATGATGTCAGGCACTCCGATAAAAAGATTGAAGAACTGTGAGTTCAAATATAAACAAAGAAATGTCGCGGGCGGCACGCGCTGCGTCAAAGCTGCCCCATGGCCCTGAGGTCTTTGAGGGTCAGGTCCAGCGCCAACCGGATCAAGGCCAGCATCTCATCGATGTCGGCGTGGGTCATGACCAGCGGAGGCGCAACAATCATACGGTCGCCCACGGCCCGCATCAGCAAGCCATTGCGGAAACAATGGCCTCGACACACCATCCCGACATCAATTTCAGCCGGGAACCGTTCCCGGGTGACCTTATTTTTGACCAGCACCAGGCCGGCCATGAAACCGCAAGTTTCCGCCAGTCCCACCAGCGGATGGTCGTTGAGCTCGTCGTAACGGCGCGCCAGGTAGGCGCCCAACTCACCCTTGACGCGCTGAGGCAGTTGCTCGCGCTCCATCAAGTCCAGATTGGCCAGCGCGACCGCACAGGCCACCGGGTGACCGCTGTAGGTGTAGCCGTGCGTGAACTCGCCGCCCTGGTCGATCAGGACCCGCGCCACGCGGTCGCCCACCATGACGCCGCCCAGGGGGATGTAGCCACTGGTGACGGCCTTGGCAAAGGTCACCAAATCGGGCTTGTAGCCAAATTTTTCATAGGCAAACCAATGCCCCAAACGGCCAAAAGCGCAAATCACCTCGTCGCTGATGAGCAAGATGCCGTATTTGTCGATGATGCGCTGGATCTCGGGCCAGTAAGTGGCAGGCGCGATGATGACGCCACCCGCACCTTGTACCGGCTCCGCGATGAAGGCCGCGACCCGGTCCGGGCCAACTGCCAAAATCTTGTCCTCCAGCCAGCGCGCGGCCCGACAGCCGAATTCATCGGCTGTTTCTCCGGGCAAACCGTTCTCGTAAAAGTACGGCTGCTCAATGTGCGTGATGTTGGGAATCGGCAGATCGCCCTGTGCGTGCATGCCGCTCATGCCGCCCAGCGAGGCGCCCGCCATGGTGCTGCCGTGGTAGCCATTGAGCCGCCCGATGATGACCTTGCGCTGCGGCTGCCCAAGCAGGTCCCAGTAGCGGCGCACCATGCGCACGTTGGAGTCGTTGCTTTCGCTGCCGCTCGAGGAGTAGAAGACGTGCTTGAAGCTGCGTTCGCCCGCGTTCGGCGCCAGCGCGGCCAACTTAGCGGCCAGTTGCACGGCAGGCACATTGGTGGTCTGAAAGAAGCTGTTGTAGAACGGCAGCGTCATCATTTGCTGCCAGGCGGCGTCGGCCAACTCCTGGCGGCCGTAGCCGACATTGACGCACCACAGGCCACTCATGGCATCTAACAGCTTGTCGCCTTCGGAGTCCCACACATAAATCCCCTGCCCCTTGGTGATGATGCGCGCACCACGCGTGGCCAAGTCCTTGAAGTCGGTGAAGGGATGCAAGAAATGGGCGCTGTCCAGCGCCTGCAGGGTCTGCGTGCTCAAAGACGGTAGTGCAATGGTTGGCGTCATGCGGGTGTTCCTTGTCAGTGGGTGTTATGCCATGCGCGCTCAGACGTGCAGCAACAGGTGCTCGCGTTCCCATGGCGAGATCACTTTCATGAACTCGTCAAATTCAAGCTCCTTGATTTCCGAGTACACCGTGATGAACTCCTTGCCCAACACCTCGTGCAGATCCGATTCACGGCGCAGCCAGTCGAGCGCCTCGCCCAGGCTGCGCGGCAGCGAGTGCGGCGCCAGATACGCATCGCCGCGCATTTCGGCTTTGGGCTTGATCTTGTTCTTCAGGCCCAGGTAGCCGCAGGCCAGCGTCATGGCCATGGCCACATAGGGGTTCGCATCCGCGCCAATCACCCGGTTTTCAAGCCGCCGCGCCTGCGGCGATGAAATCGGCGAGCGGATGCCGACGGTACGGTTGTCATAGCCCCACTCGATGTTGATCGGTGCCGCGG
Organism: Burkholderiales bacterium; assembly: GCA_038215405.1. Lineage (GTDB taxonomy): Bacteria > Pseudomonadota > Gammaproteobacteria > Burkholderiales > Burkholderiaceae_C > Rhodoferax. The sequence continues at coordinate 16,062 of JBBQQX010000012.1, read as the reverse complement.
TGTTGCGCGACAGGCGCCGGTAACTGTTGACATAGGGCGCCACCAGCACCATGGCCGCCGGAATGTAGCGCTGCAGGCCGCCAATGTAGTGCATGAAAGCCTCGGACGGTGTGCCGTCCTCGTTGCTGAAAATGTTCTTGCCAGTGGCGATGTTCAAGATGCTCTGGTGCACATGCATGGCACTGCCGGGCTCGCTTGCAATCGGCTTGGCCATGAAGGTGGCGTACATGTCATGACGCAGCGCCGCCTCGCGCACGGTGCGTTTGAAAAAAAACACTTCGTCGGCCAGGCCCATGGGTTCGGCGTGGAAAAAATTGATTTCCATCTGCCCGGCACCCACCTCGTGAATCAAGGTGTCCACGTTCAGTTCCATTTTGTCGCAGTAGTCGTAGATTTCTTCGAACAGCGGATCGAATTCATTCACAGCGTCAATGCTGTAGGCTTGGCGCGAGGTCTCGGCCCGGCCGCTGCGCCCGATCGGGGCGCGCAAAAGTGTGTTGGGGTCGGTGTTGCGGGCGGTCAGGTAAAACTCCAACTCGGGCGCGACAATCGGCTGCAGGCCTTGCGCCGCAAACAGATCACAGACGCGGCGCAGCACGGTGCGCGGCGCAAACGGCACCAGATTGCCCTGGTGGTCAAAGCAGTCGTGAATCACCTGCGCCGTGGGGTCGGTAGCCCAGGGCACGATACGCACCGTTGATGGGTCCGGGCGCAACTGCATGTCCTTGTCGGTCGGGTCAATCACGTCGTAGTAGGGGCCGCTTTCAGGAAATTCCCCGGTCACCCCCATCGCCACCACCGCCTGCGGCAGACGCATGCCACGGTCTTCGGTGAACTTGCCGCGTGGCAGTATCTTGCCGCGCGCCACCCCCGTCAGATCGGGTACCAGACATTCGACCTCGGTGACCCGACGCGCATTGAGCCATTGCTCCAGGTCGTTGAAGTTCATCGTTTTCTTGTCGTTCATCAGCTACTCCTGGTGACGCACAGGCGCGCTTGCCTTCAATTGCACAGTGGCCTGCCGATATTGATTTTCCGGAGTCCGCAGCCCTTGCCGCCAAACGGTTACATCTTATGACAACAGGAAATGTGAAGGTGGCGGGACCGCCGTGGTCAGCGTGGCTGACGGCTCCACGTGACAAGCAGCGCGCTTCGCAGCCCAGGGGTCCAGGTTTGCGGCGGCTTGACCGGGTTTACTGCGCGTTTGGACCTCAAAACGCCGACACTTTACAGAATTCCATCCTATCCAGGGCCGACAAGGTGCATCACTCAATTTCAGCAATCAGGCCATCATTTTTGTAAACGCCACGACCGCTTTGTGTCTTTAAGAGTCAGGCGCCTCGAAGCGGTGTTCGGATTTGTCGCAGGGCAAGTTCGTGCTTTTGTTGTGAGCCGAGGCAATTGGTCTCGTTCACTACCGGAGCACAACCATGGAATCATCAAGTCAAGTCGTCCCACCCCCGCTTCCTGCTCCTCTTGAGACAAGCTACATGTCATTCTGGCCGTTCTCGGGGCCATGGCCGCGAAATAGGTCAATAAATGCCAAGGCCTTGACCGGATCGAAAAAATCCAAACGGAGCAGCTTAGTCCATGCGGTGAGAATGACCGCGTCTCCAAGGCCGGGCAGTTTGGTGACAATGATTCCGTCCCATTTGCCGTGATACCGTTTTGCCCACCCTTCGAGCTGCCGTAACGCTGACGGCGTGAGCGTTTCATAGTAGATGACCACGTTGCCATGTTCTAGCGAGTGCACCAACTTCTCTGGCGCTTGTCTGGTTTTGTAGAACCCGGGCTTGATCGGCACCGGATCGTGAGGGCCTGACGTGGGCGGAGTTTGACCGTATTCCCACTTCTCTCCCGGATCCAGGTGATATCTGCCTTCAGAAAGAAAGGTTTGCAGGTTGTCCAGTGCTTTTACGTTGGTCGGCCCTTGTGCCGCAGGCGCGGTTTGATGGACCCAGACCATAGAGACTGTCAAAACCGCCAGTTTGAAGGTCAAGAGAAGTCTGGATGCAAGGTGCGCAATTTCTGGAATAAACATGTGTCGCCTTTTTTACCAAGGTGGTCGTGTCAATCCGGGCATCAGCGGATTTCCAATGCAATCGTATGCCAAGTTTGGAAACGACCGCTTCAGGCGTTGATCGTCCACTGCGGGGTGAAACCGTAATGGCAGGCAAAACAGCACCCCTTGAGCTATGCCGGCCGATGTTCGCGTCTGGCTGTCGCCGGGCCGCTCACCGAACCTTCACCACTTCATTAAAGATAGCTGTTTGGGCATATTGCACGCTGACTGCAGCCTGATTTTCCATAAAGTTCAGGGCCGGCAGCCCTGGCTGCGCGAGGCGCCTACACTCTGCCGTCAAGCCTTCAAGATTTGACGACACGGCAGGGCCACTGCCGGCACGCAGGAGACAAAGCACAATGAACGCCCCACTGCCCGAATCCATCCGCCAGGCGCACAACGCCGTCACATTGGACGACAAATACAGGCTGGACAGCGGGCGCGCGTTCATGAGCGGCGTGCAAGCGCTGGTGCGGCTGCCAATGTTGCAGCAGGCGCGCGACCAGTTACTTGGCAAAAACACCGCGGGCTTCATCAGCGGCTACCGCGGCTCGCCGCTGGGCAATTACGACCAGGCACTGGTCAAGGCCGAGAAATACCTCAAGGCGAAGAACATTGTTTTCCAGCCCGGCGTCAATGAAGAGCTGGCCGCTACCGCCTTGTGGGGCACGCAGCAACTCGGTTTTGCGCAGCCCGGCTCGAACAAGTTCGACGGCGTGTTCGGCATCTGGTACGGCAAAGGCCCGGGCGTGGACCGCTGCGGCGACGTCTTCAAGCACGCCAACATGGCGGGCACCACGCCGTGGGGCGGCGTGATCGCAGTGGCGGGCGACGACCACATCTCGAAAAGCTCGACCGCCGCGCATCAGAGCGACCATATTTTCAAGGCCTGCGGCACACCGGTGTTCTTCCCGGCCAGCGTGCAGGAAATTCTGGACCTGGGGCTGCACGCTTTTGCCCTGAGCCGTTTCTCCGGCGTCTGGGCCGGCATGAAGACGATTCAGGAGATAGTCGAATCCAGCGCCACCGTGAGTCTGGATCTGGAGCGTGTGCAGATCAAGCGCCCGACTGACTTTGAAATGCCGCCCGGGGGCGTGCACATCCGCTGGCCCGATGCCGCGCTGGCGCAGGAAGCGCGCCTGTTTGACTACAAATGGTACGCGGCGCTGGCCTACATTCGCGCGAACCGCCTTAACTACAACGTGATCGAAGGCCCGCATGACCGTTTTGGCCTGATCGCCAGCGGCAAGGCCTTCAACGACACGCGCCAGGCTTTGCTCGATCTCGGACTCGACGACGCCACCTGCCAGCGTCTGGGCATCCGTTTGCACAAGGTTGGCGTGGTGTGGCCGCTGGAAGCCCAGCTGACGCGCGAATTTGCCACTGGATTGCAGGAAATTCTGGTGGTGGAAGAAAAGCGCCAGGTCATCGAGTACCAGCTCAAAGAAGAGCTGTACAGCTGGCGTGCGGACGTGCGCCCCACCGTGCTGGGCAAATTCAACGAAGTCGCAAGCGACGCGGCAGGCTCGCCTTACGGCAGCGGTGGTGAATGGTCGATGCCGAACCCGAGTGCCAACACGCTGCTGCGCGCCAATGCCGACTTGTCGCCCGCCCTGATTGCGCGGGCCATCGCCCAGCGACTCAAGAAAATGGGGCTCGACCGCGACACCGCCGCGCGAATTGACGCCCATCTGGCGATTCTTGACGCCAAGGAGCGCTCCCTTCAGGTGCTTGAAGTGAGCGGCGCCAAGGGCATTGAACGCCAACCCTGGTTTTGCTCGGGTTGCCCGCACAACACCTCGACCAAGGTGCCCGAAGGTTCCCGCGCTATGGCCGGCATTGGCTGCCACTTCATGGCGATCTGGATGGACCGCACCACCGTGGGCTTCACGCAAATGGGCGGTGAGGGCGTGCCCTGGGTCGGGCAGCAACCGTTCAGCACCGAGCAGCACGTGTTTGCCAATCTGGGCGATGGCACCTACTTTCACAGCGGGTTGATGGCCGTTCGCCAGGCGATTGCGGCGGGCGTGAACATCACGTACAAGATCTTGTACAACGACGCCGTGGCCATGACCGGTGGGCAGCAAATTGGCGAGCGCCCGGAAGGACACTCGGTGGTGCAAATGGCGCAAAGCATGCGGGCCGAAGGCGCGATCAAGATCGTCGTGGTGACGGACGAACCGGAGAAATACGAAGACATCGCCGGCCTGCCCGAAGGGGTTGCCGTTGAACACCGCGAGCAACTCGACCGCATCCAGCGTGAGTTCCGGCAGATCAAGGGCACTACCGTCATCATCTACGACCAGACCTGCGCCACCGAGAAACGGCGTCGGCGCAAACGCGGCACTCTGGTCGACCCCGCCAAGCGTGTGATCATCAACGAGCTGGTCTGCGAGGGCTGTGGTGACTGCGGCGTGCAAAGCAACTGCCTGAGCGTGGAGCCGCTGGAGACCGAGTTTGGCCGCAAGCGCCAGATCAACCAGAGCAGCTGCAACAAGGATTACTCGTGCGTCAAGGGCTTCTGCCCGAGCTTTGTCACGGTCGAGGGCGGCCAGCTCAAGAAGAAAGCAAAAGGCCAGGGACCGTCACCGTTTGATGCAGCCTGGGGCGCGTTGCCGCAGCCGGTGTTCCCTGCCTTCACCGGCCAAACCGGCCGGCAAGACCCGGTCTGGAGCATCGTGGTTGCCGGTGTCGGCGGCACCGGCGTCATCACCATCGGCCAGTTGCTGGGCATGGCGGCGCACCTGGAAGGCAAAGGCATCGTGACGCAAGATGCAGGCGGCCTGGCGCAAAAAGGCGGCGCCACCTGGAGCCATGTGCTGATCGGCGCCTCGCAAGACGCCATCCGCACCACACGGGTCGGTATGGCGGAGGCCGACCTCATCATCGGCTGCGACCCGGTCGTGGCGGCCAGTGCCGAGACTCTCCTGCGCATGCGTGGCGGGCGCACGCGTGTCGCGCTGAATTGTCATGCCACGCCCACGGCTGCTTTTGTCAGGAACGCCAATTGGCAAGACCCGGCCGAGGCTTGCGTCAGCGCCATCGTGAATACAGTGGGCTTGGAGGCGGTGGCCGCCTTCAACACCGAGGCCGCGGCCAGCCGGCTGATGGGCGACAGCATCTACACCAACCCGATGCTGCTGGGTTTTTCCTGGCAAAAGGGCTGGATTCCGCTGCAGCTGGCGTCGCTCTTGCGCGCCATCGAACTCAATGCGGTGGCGGTCGAGCAGAACAAGGCCGCATTCACCTGGGGCCGCCGCGCGGCACACGACCCGGGCGCTTTTGACAAGCTGCTCAACCCGGAGCCAGTCGTGGCCTTTGCCAAGCGGGACGGACTTGATGCTTTGATTGCCAAGCGGGTGACGTTTTTGACGGACTACCAGAATGCCGCCTACGCCGAAAACTATCAAGGCTTTGTGCAAAGGGTGAGAAGCGTGGACGCGTCGCTCGGCCACAAGAACTTGGCCTTGACCGAGGCGGTGGCCCGTTATCTGTTCAAGTTGATGGCCTACAAGGACGAGTATGAGGTCGCGCGCCTGCACAGCCACCCTGATTTCAATGCCCGCATCGCGACCCTGTTTGAAGGTGATTTCAAGATTCACTATCACCTCGCGCCTCCGCTGCTGGCCAAAAAGAATGCACGCGGCGAACTGCAAAAGCGTCCCTATGGCCCGGCAATGTTGCTGACCTTCAAGCTGCTGGCCCGGCTCAAGGGGTTGCGCGGCACTGCGCTGGATATTTTTGGCAAGACACAGGAACGGCGCCAGGAGCGTGCGCTGATCACCGAGTACCGCGCCAGCGTCGATGAGTTGCTCCATGCATTGGGCAACAGCCAGCTTTCCGGTGAAGGCGACGCGGCGCTTTACCCCCTGGCGCTCGACATTGCCCGTATTCCGGAGCAAATCCGGGGCTTTGGACACGTCAAGACGCGGCATCTGGGCGTGGCGCGCCAAAATTGGCAGGACCAGATGACCCGTTTTCGCGGGTTGGCGCCGCCGCATACAATGCCCGGTTGACTCTTTTTTGCACCAGTCGGCGTGAAAAACTGCGGTGCATCTTGTTTTTTGACCAATTGTTTTGGAGTTACCCGTGTTTATTTCTTCTGCCTTCGCCCAAACCGCCCCTGCTGCTGCTGGCGGCGACATGCAATCGTCACTCATGAGCATGCTGCCGCTGGTGCTGATGTTTGTGGTTTTGTATTTCGTCATGATCCGCCCGCAGATGAAAAAACAAAAGGAACATCGCGCCATGATTGAGGCCCTTGCCAAGGGCGATGAAGTCGCCACCGTCGGCGGCATGCTGGGCAAGGTTACCAAGTTGGGCGAGGGCTATTTGACCCTGGAAGTGGCGCCGAACGTGGAAATTCAAGTTCAGCGCAGTGCCGTGGTGCTGGTCTTGCCCAAGGGCAGCATCAAGTAAGCACAAAGTACAAAGTACAAACTCGAGAAGCGCGATCATGAATCGTTACCCAGTCTGGAAGTACGTGATCATCCTGATCGCGCTGGTGGTTGGGGTGGTCTACACCCTGCCGAATTTTTTTGGTGAAGCCCCGGCCGTGCAGGTGTCGGCGGTTAAGGTCGGCACCAAGGTCGACAGTAGCACCCAGGCGCGCGTTGAAGAAGCACTCAAGAGCGCCGGCCTGGTGGCGGATGCGGTGACGCTGGACGCCAGCTCGGTCAAGGCGCGCTTTAACAACAACGCGACCCAGCTCCAGGCCAAGGATGCGATTCAAAAGGCCTTGATTCCTGATCCGGCCAATGCGAGCTACGTGGTGGCGCTCAATTTGCTTTCGCGTTCACCAACCTGGCTGACCGCTTTGCGCGCCTTTCCCATGTATCTGGGCCTGGATTTGCGCGGCGGCGTGCACTTTATGTTGCAGGTCGACATGCAGGCGGCGCTGACCAAAAAGGCAGAATCATTGGCCGGCGACATTCGCACCAGCCTGCGCGAGAAGAACGTTCGCCACAGCGGCATCAACCGCAACGGACAGACCATCGAAATTCGTTTCCGCGATGCCCAAACGTTGGCAGCAGCCAAAGACATCCTGGTGGATCAATTTACCGACCTTCAGTCCGTGGACGGGCCCGACGGCACCGACTACAAACTGACCGCATCTATCAAGCCCGTGGCGGCCCTGCGGGTGCAGACTCAAGCGCTCAAACAGAACATCACCACCTTGCACAACCGTATCAATGAGCTCGGTGTGTCTGAACCGGTCATCCAGCAGCAGGGCTTGGACCGGATTGTGGTGGAGTTGCCGGGGGTACAGGACACCGCCAAGGCGAAAGATATTCTGGGGCGCACCGCCACCCTCGAAGTGCGCATGGTCGATGAAAGCAGCGAAGCGCGGGCGGCCGAGGGCGGTACAGCGGCGGTACCATTTGGGTCCGAGCGCTTCCTGGAGCGCAGTGGCCAGAGCGTCATCGTGAAGAAGCAGGTCATTCTGACCGGCGAAAACCTGACCGATGCACAGCCCGGCTTTGACAGTCAGACGCAAGAAGCTGTGGTCAACTTGACGCTCGACGCCAAGGGCGCGCGCATCTTCCGCGATGTGACGCGCGAGAGCATTGGCAAGCGCATGGCGATCCTGCTGTTCGAAAAAGGCAAGGGTGAAGTCGTCACTGCACCGGTGATCCGCTCCGAAATTGGCGGCGGCAGGGTGCAGATATCGGGTCGCATGACGGCGATGGAAGCCACCGACACCGCCTTGTTGCTGCGCGCCGGTTCGCTCGCGGCACCGATGGAAATCATCGAGGAAACCACCATTGGCCCAAGTCTGGGCGCGGAGAACATTGCCAAGGGCTTCAACAGCGTCACGTACGGCTTCATTGCGGTGACGATCTTCATGTGCATTTACTACGTGCTGTTTGGCGTGTTTTCAAGCATCTCGCTGGCCGTCAACCTGCTGCTGCTCGTGGCGGTGCTGTCGATGCTGCAGGCCACCTTGACCCTGCCGGGTATGGCGGCGATGGCGCTGGTGCTGGGCATGGCGATTGACGCCAACGTGCTGATCAATGAGCGCGTGCGTGAAGAATTGCGCAACGGCGCCTCGGCGCAGGCCGCCATTCACTCGGGCTACGACCGCGCCTGGGCCACCATTCTGGACTCCAACGTCACCACGCTGATTGCGGGTCTTGCTTTGCTGGCCTTTGGCTCGGGGCCGGTGCGCGGCTTTGCCGTGGTGCACGTTCTTGGCATTCTGACCAGCATGTTCTCCGGCGTGTTCTTTTCCAGAGGACTGGTCAATCTCTGGTACGGCCGCCAGAACAAGCTCAAGACCGTGTCCATTGGCACGATCTGGCGCCCTGAGCCAACGCCCGAAACGGCGCCCAAGTCGAATTAAAGCGAGAGAGTTATGGAATTTTTCAAAATCCACCGCGACATTCCGTTCATGCGGCATGCCATCATTTTCAATGTGGTGTCGCTCGTAACCTTTTTGGCTGCGGTCTTCTTTTTGTTCAGCCGCGGGCTGCATCTGTCGGTCGAGTTCACCGGAGGCACCTTGATGGAGGTGACCTACTCCCAGCCGGCGGATCTGGATCTGGTTCGCAGCACGGTCGCCAAGCTCGGTTTGAACGACGTGCAGGTGCAAAATTTTGGCACGGCGCGTGATGTGCTGATCCGCCTGCCGGTACAAAAAGGAGTGACTTCCGCCCAGCAGAGCGTGCAGGTGATGGCTGCGCTCAAAACGGCGGACGCTTCAGCGGTGATGCGTCGCACCGAGTTTGTCGGGCCTCAGGTGGGCGAGGAACTGGCCGTCGACGGCATCAAGGCGCTGGCCAGTGTGATTGTCGGCATCATGCTGTACTTGTCACTGCGCTTTGAATGGAAATTCGCTGTTGCCGCCATCATTGCCAATCTGCACGACGTCGTCATCATTTTGGGGTTTTTCGCCTTTTTCCAGTGGGAGTTCTCGCTCCCGGTGCTGGCCGCCGTGCTGGCGGTGCTGGGTTATTCGGTGAACGAGTCGGTGGTGATTTTTGACCGGATTCGTGAAAATTTCCGCCGTTACCGCAAGATGAACACCCAGGAGATCATTGACAGTGCCATTACCTCGACCATCAGCCGGACCATCATCACCCATGGCTCGACCCAGATGATGGTGCTGTCCATGTTGCTGTTCGGCGGCGCCACACTGCATTATTTCGCATTGGCTCTGACCATCGGCATTCTGTTTGGCATCTACTCTTCGGTCTTTGTTGCCGCCGCCATCGCCATGTGGCTGGGCATCAAGCGCGAAGACCTGGTCAAGGGCGGCGCCAAGAAGGACGAAGACCCGAATGACCCGAACGCTGGCGCCATCGTTTGATCAGGTATTGCGCCATGCCCGCGCCCGGATCGCCATGAATCCGGCCTAGCCGGCGCGCTCGTCTTAGTCTGACTAGAATCAAACGATGTCCACTCAGGCCTCGATGGCGCAACGTATTCAGCTTGCTCAAGAAACGCGCAAGCGCTTTTTGGCCGAGCTTGGTCGCACCATGGTGGAGTTGGGCGCCGCTGCTGGGCAGCGGCTGACCGACTTGATGAACGAGGCAGCGCCGTCGCGCGAGATGCAAGACCGACGGGATGCCTGGACGCTTTACCAGAGCCGCCAGGCAGCCTGGGTCGAGGCCACTCTGACCGCCTGGCAGACGTGCTTGAACCCGCCGGCGGCAGTAGCCAAAAGGGTAGTCGGCAGCGATCTGGAACTGGTCGGTACCGAGGTGGTGGAAGACAAGATCATCGCCTCAAGGCTGGTTCTGAGCGTGATGGAGAAAGTCAGCGCCGAGTTCAATGACTTGAGTGTGCGCATCAAGTTGCTGGAGGGTACACCAGACCTGCAGGATCACGATATTTTCCGCCCTGAAGTTCTGCTGTTGCTGATGATCGAACAGTGGGCGGTGGTGGGCATGCCGCGCGATAGCTGGTCCCGGGTGAACGAGGTCGCGCGCACCTTGCTGGCGCAGCGCCTCAACCAGGCCTACGTCAACGCCAATGCCTTGTTGATCAAGCAAGGGGTGCTGCCGACGATTGAATTGAAAGACCGTGTCAGGCGCCTCGTCTCTGCGCCGTCCCGCGCGGGCCCGTCGTCCAAGCCGGCCCCGGTGGCAGCTGACGGCGCGCCTGACAGCGCCTCCACTCGCGGGTCGGTGACTTCATCTGAAAATGACATGGGGGGCAGCAGCGGGCGTGGCGGTGGGCGCGGCGGCGGCACCGCGTCCGGGCCGGTGTCGCAAGCCGGGCGTGCGGCGGCTGCGGGTCAGTCGGGTCATGCGGGTCAGTCGGGTCATGCGGGTCATGGTGCGTCGCAGTCAAGCGGTTCTTTTGGTGATGCGGCGGAAGAAACCCGCATGATGACCTCGATCACGCCGATGGCGCGGGCACGCAATCGCGCCCAAGGTGTATTGGGGCAACTCAAGCGTTTCCTGCTGGGTTCGGGGGCCGCCGATTTTGAACCCACCCACTATCAGGCGCCATCGCCCGCGCTAGCGGCGGCGCTGGCGCTGCGCGCGCCGCCGCCGATGGACTTCTATTCGACCAGCGGCACGGCGCTCGACATGGACAGTCCGGCAGCCGTGGCCCGGGTGGCGGGCGAGTTGCGCCGGCGCACCACCGATCTGAAGAACAAGGCCGAGACCAAGAGTGAAAAGGCCATCATTGAAATTGTCGCTCTCATGTTCCAGGCCATTTTGCAGGAGGATCGCATTCCGCCTGGCATTCGGGTCTGGTTTGCGCGCCTGCAAATGCCGGTGCTGCGCCTCGCGTTGGCCGAGCCGGATTTTTTTGGCACGCTCAATCATCCGGCGCGACAGTTGATCGACCGCATGGGCTCTTGCGTCATGGGTTTTGACGTGAGCGGGATCAGCGGCAGTGCGCTGGAGACTGAGATCAAGCGCGTGGTGCAGGTGATTGAGCAGTACCCTGAAACCGGGCGTCGCGTGTACCAGCTGGTTTATGACGAATTTCAGAAGTTCCTGGCGAAATTCCTGACCGGGCGCGCCTCAACCCAAAAAGCAGTGAGCGTGGCGCAGCAGGTAGAACAGAAGGAAACGCTCACGATCCAGTACACGATCGAGATGCGCAACATGCTCAAGGACATGCCGGTGCGCGACGAGATTCGCGAGTTCCTGTTCAAGGTCTGGGCCGAAGTGCTGGCGGTGGCGGCGGTGCGCAAGGGCCCGCAGCACGCCGACACACTGGCATTCAAGAAAACCGCCACTGACCTGCTGTGGTCCGCCAGCGCCAAGCCCAATCGAAATGACCGGGCCCGCGTGATCGCAGACTTGCCGCAATTGTTGCAAAAATTGCGCGCGGGCATGACCTTGCTCGGGGTGGCGCCGTCCGAGCAGCAGCGCCATATTCAGACCATCAGCGACACCCTGGCCGACGCCTTTCTGTCCAAGACCCAGGCGATAGGCAGCGAGCAGATTGCGGCCATGGCCGCACACTTGGCCCACCTGGAGAACTTTGTCACCGATGACGGCCTGGGCGATCTGCCGCTGGACGCTCAAAGCATTGAAATGATGCTGGGTATTGACGCCACCACCATTGACGTGGTGGCCGACGGCGGCTCCCAGCCCAGTGCGGCGATGCTGGCCTGGGCACAGGAGCTGCAAGTGGGCGCCTGGTTCACGCTGGACCACAACGGCAAGACAGCGCAGGTGCAGTTTGCCTGGCGCAGTGATCGCAAACACCTGCACCTGTTCGCCTCGACCACCGGGCACAGCTACCTCATGCAGACCGGGCGACTGGCGGCCTACCTCCAGGCCGGCCTGTTGCTGGCGCAAGAGGAAGAAACACTCACGGTGCGCGCCACGCGCGATGCCCTGGGCAAGCTCGAAGCGAACCCGGAGCGCTTGCTAAGCTGAGAGGCTAATGCGCCACCCGGTGGGCGCCGTCATCGCACAGTTCGTCGAGTATCAGTGCGTCGGGCTCAATACCCAAACGCCAGAACACCATCAGCACGATGACCTTGAAGTCCTCCAGCGCCACGGACCTGGCGGGCGCCGCCATGGCACGCTCGAGCACGATCTCGCGCAGGTAGCTCGGCAACGCCCCCGCATTTTCCAGAAAAGTCACAAAGCCCAGACAGGCCGCCCCCAAGTGGAGCTGCTCGTCCGTCGTGTAGATGCGCTGGCTGTACGGTGACTGGGCCAGCGCCTCTGCCTTGGTCGGCTTGTGGCTGCCGTGGCCGCTACTGGGCCGTGCGCTTGGCGCCGGCTGCGCCGCCAGGCTCAGTTCCTGTAGCCAGCTCAGCGCCTGTGCAATCTCCTCGGCATCAAAACCGACCGCGTTGAGCTTTTGCTCTAGCGCCGCAGGTTCGGGGCAGGACGCGCCGTGCCAATAATTCTCGTAGACGAAAACAAGGACTTCAAACATGGGCTCAATCGTAGCGCCCGCGGCGCACGCTAAAGCGCGGAGATGGCCGCTCTATCCCCGGCTCATGCGCTGAAACAGGCCGCCGGGCAAGCGCGCCAGCAAGCCGTCGAGCTCGAGCGTCATCAGCTGCGCCTGGAGAGCGGCGGTATCGAGGCCGCAGCGCGCCTGCAAGGCATCGAGCCCGATCGGGTCGAAGCCGATCAACTCGAGTAGCCCGGTTTCAGTGCCAAAACAGGCGCTAACCCCCGTCATATCTGCGTCATTAGCTCCCATATCAGGAGCGATTGAGATGCCGCTGTCGATCTTCATGTCGTCCAGGACATCCTGCGCCGACTCCACCAGCTTGGCGCCCTGCTTGATCAGCGCGTGACAGCCGCGCGACTGCATCGCGAAAATCGAGCCGGGAATGGCAAAAACATCTTTGCCTTGCTCGGCACTGAGGCGCGCGGTGATCAGCGAGCCCGACTTCAGTGCCGCCTCAATCACCAGCGTGGCCTGCGCCAGCCCGGCTATCAGCCGGTTGCGCCTGGGGAAGTTGGCGGGCAGTGGCGGCGTGCCCAGCGGGTACTCGCTGATCAACAAGCCGTTCTGGGCGATGCGGTGCGCCAGCGCCAGGTGCCTCTTGGGGTAAACCCGGTCCAGCCCGGTGCCGACCACGGCGACGGTGACCAGCCGATCCGAACCTGGGTCCAAGCTGTCTAACGCGCCCTCGTGCGCGGCGCCGTCCACCCCCAGCGCCAGACCGCTGACCACGCTCAAACCCGTCAAGCTCAGCGCCTTGGCAAACTGGCGCGCGTTGTCGGCGCCTTGCGGCGTCGGGTTGCGGCTGCCGACCACGGCCACGCTGTTGGCCAGACACAAGCCCAGCCGGTCATCAGCTAAATTGATAGCTGCCTGCGTAGATTCGACGGGGGCTGCGGCCTGATTTGATGCAAGTTTTCCGCCGCCCATCAGGTACAGCATCAGCGGCGGGTCTTCGATGTTGAGCAGCGACTGCGGGTAATTGGCATCCCCCAGCACCACGATCCGGCGCTGCCCGCTGCCCGCGCCCGATTCCTGCAACCAGGCCCAGGTCTGCGCCAGCAACGCCGCCAGTTCCGGCGGCTCGCTGCGCAGGGCCCTGGCCTGCTTTTCGCTAACCACCTGCTGCAAGGTCGAGGAGGATTGTTCAAACACCTTTACTGGCAAGCCAAAGGCCACCAGTAATTTGCGCGCAGCTTCCAAACCGACGCCGCTGCTCAGCGTCAGGCGCAGCCAGGCGGCCAGTTCGTCGCGTTCCACTTGAGCTTTGAAAAGGCGGGTGTCAGGCGGCCTTTAGCGCGGGTTGACCAGCCGGTCGCCGACCTTGACGCCATCGGTGATGTCGAGCACCAGGGCATAAGAGAGTTTCTCAAAGGTGCGAAACACCATCAGCAGGCCATTGCGTTCATCCGGCAATTTCAACTCGGGGCGCGCCGGGTCGGTCTTGTCGATCAGGCGCGCGCCGTCTTTCAGGATGGCCAGGACATGGCCGCTTTCGATGCCGTCGCGCGTACCCAAGTTGATAGCCACCACCTGGTTTTGAGCGGCGTTGACCACTGCGCTGCCATAGACCGAGACAATGCGGGCGTTCACCGGCCCCTGGGGGGCGTGCGGCACGTAGCTCAACAACTGTTGTGGCGGTTCGGGTAGCAGCCGGTCGCCCACCCGCATTTCTTCCTTGGCCGCCACGATGTCAATCGTGGCTGGAATGATGTCCGTGCGGGGCTTGCCGTCCTTGTCCACCGAGGCCTGGGTCGATTCACCATGCACCAGCAGCGCTTTGCCCACGTACTGCGCCTCATAGCCCAGGATTTCGCCCGTCACCGGGTCTTTCAGGGGTGTCGCGTTGCGAAACACCCGGTAGGCTTTTTGCCGCTGGGCCGGTTCATCGACCAGCATGGCGTCGCCTTGGCCGCGTGCATAGGCGCGGTCACCGCGGGTCAGCAAAACGCGGCCCTCCTGCGCTGCCACAATCCGCGGCGCCAGCGTGAGTCCGTTTTCGTCCACGATCACCGGCTCGGCCAGGAACGGCTCGATCAAATGACTCTTGAGCGTCGGCAGGGCGTCGCCGGCCAGCAGTTCAATGCGGGTGCGTGGCGACACGCGCACGGTGTCCATCGGCGCGCCATCGGCCGCTGAGCGCCGGCTGCGCAGGGTGGCGCGGCCATTGAGTCGTTCCAGGTACAGCGTTTGCCCCGGGTAGATCAGGTGTGGGTTGCGGATGTCGGCCAGGTTCATGCCCCACAACTCGGGCCAGCGCCAGGCGCTTCGCAGGAACATGCCGGATATCGCCCACAGCGTGTCGCCGCGCCTGATGGTGTACTGGTCGGGCGCATTGGCCGCCAATTCGTTCAAGGGAACGCCCACCTGGGCCACCTGCGTGGCAGTGGCTCTTTGGCCCGCGGTGATCGGGAAATTTTGTGCCCCGGCGGGGGCGCTGGTCAGGCTGAGCGCGAGCACCGCCAGGCTGAACCCAATGACTTTGGCAGCAGGAGTGGAATTTGGCATCAGGTTTTTGGTCATAGGGTTCTGCACAGCAAATGGGTTCCGGGCGGTTGGGGCGCCAGGCAGGGCTTTGGCCGACCTGGAGAACAACATGATAAGTTAGGCGCGATTTTGCACTTAAGCCCCTGATCGGGCAACGTTTCCTCAGCTTGGTGGCTGCCAGTCAAGCCAAAAGTAGCGAAAATAGCGACATATCCGCAAACCTTGCCGGCCCGAGCCGGGTGTCAAACCGTCCCATGTTACTTCCCATTCTTTGTTATCCCGATCCCAAGCTGCACACGGTGGCAAAACCGGTGGCCGCGGTGGATGCACGCCTTCAAACCCTGATCGTCGACATGCTTGAGACCATGTACGAGGCCAAGGGCATTGGCCTGGCGGCGACGCAGATCAATGTGCACGAGCGCCTGATCGTGATTGATGTGTCGGAGGAGCGCGATGCGCCGCTGGTGCTGGTCAACCC
This sequence comes from Burkholderiales bacterium, assembly GCA_038215405.1. GTDB lineage: Bacteria > Pseudomonadota > Gammaproteobacteria > Burkholderiales > Burkholderiaceae_C > Rhodoferax. The sequence continues at coordinate 655 of JBBQQX010000012.1, read as the reverse complement.
GCAGCTGGTTTGGAACAGTCTGGAGACGCACCTCAACGAAGAAGGCTGCCTGTCGGTGCCGGGCATTTACGACGGCGTCGAGCGTTTTGATTCTGTGAGCGTGACGGCACTGGACCGCCAGGGCCAGTCGCGCCTGATTGAAGCCGAAGGCTTGCTGGCGGTGTGCATCCAGCACGAGATGGACCACTTGCTGGGCAAGGTGTTTGTCGAATACCTGTCGCCGCTCAAGCGCAACCGCATCAAGAAGAAAATGATCAAGGCCCAGCGCGAGGACGCGCAGTGAGGGTCGGCCACAGCGGGATGCACCGGTGAGAGTCATTTTTGCCGGTACTCCGGAGTTCGCCCGCGTGGCATTGGAGTGTCTGCATGACAGTGGCCACAGCATTGCCTTGGTGCTGAGCCAACCGGACCGCCCCGCCGGGCGCGGCATGAAGCTACAAGCCTCTGCGGTCAAGCAGTTCGCGCTGGAGCACGGCATACTTGTAGCCCAGCCACGCAGCCTGCGCCTGGATGGCAAGTACCCCGAAGACGCTGCCTTAGCCCGCCAAGCCATTGCCGATGCAAATGCCGACGTGATGGTGGTCGCCGCCTATGGACTGATCCTGCCGCAATGGGTGCTGGATGCTATGGCCCCCGCGGTCCCCAAAGGCGCGCG
>JBBQQX010000011.1:0-50163 GCA_038215405.1 Burkholderiales bacterium | reverse complement strand
TGGAAATGGGTGTGCATTGCGCTTTGTCGGGCGCCGAAATCGATGCGCTTCGAATAGGTGCAGTGTTTCATGACATCGGGAAGATTGGCATTCCAGATCGTGTCTTGTTCAAGCCCGCAAAGCTGGATCAGACTGAGTGGGAGTGCATGAAAAGGCATTCTGAAATTGGACAACAAATTCTTTTGAGCACCGATCTAAAGGGCGCTCAATCTGCCGCGCTGGCAATTCGCCACCATCATGAGCATTTCAATGGGCGCGGTTACCCCGACGGCCTTGTCGGCGAGCAAATTCCTCTTGCAGCACGCATCATCGCGATCACAGATAGCTACGACGCGATGGCGGTGACTCGCGTCTACCATGGCGCCAGAAATCATCGCGAAATCGTCGCTACTCTGCGCGCGGAAAGCGGAACAAAACACGATCCTGAAATGATGCGTATTTTTCTGAACTTTATTGAGGGCAGTTCGCTCAAGACAGAACTGACCTGATGAAGGCTTGAGCACGGCCCGGTGCCGCTTCTGCGACGCGGTCTGCGTGCCCCGTGCGCACGACACAGACTCAGCTCAAGCTTGCCTTCAAGGCTTGTTGGAGGTCGGCCTGCAGATCGGCGACCGCCTCAAGCCCCACCGAAAAGCGCACCAGCGTGCCTTGCTGCAAATAAGCCGGCCATGCGCTGCGCATGCAAGCCAATTCATAAGGCATCACCAGACTCATGGGGCCGCCCCAACTGTAGCCGAGCCGGAACAGATTGAGCGAGTTGCAGAACGCATCAATCTGACCCTGGCTGAACCTAGGGTCAAAGATCACACTGAACAGGCCCGCTGCACCGCCCGGCCCCGGCTGACACAGCGCCAGCCAATGCCCATGCCCAGGCGACCCGTCAAGCGCCGGATGCAGCACCTGCACAAATTCAGCGCGGGTCTGGCACCAGCGTGCCAGTAGGCGAGCGGCCTCGTCGTGCGCGCGGTAGCGCAGCGCCAGGCTGGGCAGCGCCCGCAACACGGCTTCGGCATCATTGGCGCCTACGCCCAGCCCCAGCCGCATATGGGTCAGCTTGAGCTTCATGTGCAGCGACGCGTCACGCGTGACGACGCTGCCCATCAGCACATCACCACCGCCGCTGGGGTATTTGGTCAGGGCATGCACACAGACATCGACAGCCAGAGCCGGACTGGACCCAGGCGTCAGGTCAAACGGCGCAAAGGCCAGACCCGCGCCCCAGGTGTTGTCCAGCGCCGTCAGCACACCGCGTGCGTGGCAGACGCGCACCAGTTCACACAGATCCGGAAATTCCAGTGTGACTGACCCCGCCGCTTCCAACCAGACCAGGCGCGTGCGTGGGCCGATTTTGGCCGCCAAGTCCAGCGGATTCATCGGGTCATAAGTTTGATGCGTGATGCCCCAGGCTTTGAGCTCACCCTCGGCCAGCACTTTGTTGGGACCATAGGCGTTATCCGGCAGCAGCACTTCGTCACCAGTGCGCAACAGCGACAAGGCCACATTGGCAATGGCCGCCAACCCGCTGGGCAGCAGCAGGCATTGCAGGCCGCCCTCCAAAGTGCACAGACGCTCTTCCAGCATGTAGGTGGTGGGCGTGCCATGCAGACCGTAGGTGTAGGCGGTTTTGTCTTTCCACTCGAAGTTGCGCATCGCCGCCACATTGGGAAAAATAACCGTAGAGGCCTTGAACACGCCCGGCTGGGGCGCGGCAAAGCCCTCAGGTGGGACGTAGGGGTGGTGGATCAGCGTGGTGGTGAGGTCAGCCATGGTCAGATGCCCATTTTTCAGCGAGCAGCTATACGCTCCACTTTTCGATCAATTGTTCCGGGCGCAAGGCGTCATAGCCTTCAAACGGCTGGTGAATCCAGGGGTTGGTGGATAAGAATTCAACTGAATAATCGGGCGTGAAGGTCGACACACCCTTGGTCCAGATCACCGCGCTGCGCAGTTCGGTGATGGGTTTGTAGTTGTTTTTGAGCTGATGGATGACGGCCTTGAGGGTCTGACCGGAATCCGCCAGGTCATCCACCAGCAGCACCTTGCCGGCAATCTCCCCTTTGGGCGTGGTGATGAAGCGCGCAATATCGAGCTCACCCTGCACAGTGCCGGTGTCCGCGCGGTAAGAACTCGTGGACATGATGGCCAGCGGCTTGTTAAAAATGCGCGACAGGATGTCACCCGGACGCATGCCGCCGCGGGCCAGGCACAAAATGGTGTCGAAATGCCAATCCGATTGAAAGATCTTGATGGCCAGTTTTTCAATCAGGTTGTGGTACTCGTCGTAGCTCACATACAGGTGTTTGCCGTCTTCCGTCAACATGAATAAACTCCTGAATTTATAGCGCATTACGCATATGGAACGTGGGCTAGAGGCCAATTTGGCATAAATTTTTCGACAGTTCCCGTTTTGAGGGCTCAATCCGCAAGATAGGGATGACGCATCAGGATGGTCTGCGCCCGATCCGGTCCGGTCGACACCATGTGAATCGGCACGCCGGTGACGTGTTCAATGCGCTGCAGATACAGGCGAGCGTTCGTCGGCAGCTGGTCAAACTGGGTCACGCCCACGGTGCTGTCGCTCCAGCCCGGAATGGTCTCGTAGACCGGCGTGCAGCGCTCAATATCATCAGCGCCCATCGGCAAGATGTCGGTCAATTCACCGTCCAACTGATAGCCGGTGCAGAGTTTGAGTTCAGTCAGGCCATCGAGCACGTCGAGCTTGGTGATGCACAGTCCGGAGAGGCCGTTGACTTGCGCCGAACGCTTGAGCAGTGCCGCATCGAACCAGCCGCAGCGCCGACTGCGGCCAGTCGTGACGCCGGTTTCAGCGCCGATGGTGCTCATGTGGTAACCCGGTGTGCCTTCAACTTCCCAATCCAGCTCAGTCGGAAACGGACCGCCACCGACCCGTGTGCAATAGGCTTTGGTAATGCCCAGGATGTAGTGCAGCATGCCGGGGCCGACACCGGAACCCGCTGCGGCATTGCCCGCCACACAGTTGCTCGATGTGACATAGGGGTACGTTCCGTGATCGACGTCCAGCAGGGTGCCTTGCGCGCCTTCAAACAGCAAATTGGCGCCCTTGAGGTGTGCCTCATTGAGCTCACGCGACACGTCGGCCATCATGGGCTTGAGGAGCTCGGCGTGGTGCATCGCTTCGTCAAACACCGGCTGAAACAACACTTTGCCGTCTGCCATATAAGGGGCCAGCGTCGGGCCAAAGTCGAACGTGGCGGAACCCAGATAAGTGCTCAATACATGGTTGTGCAGGTCCAGCAGTTCATGCAGTTTGCGCGCAAAGCGCTCGGGAAACTTGAGGTCTTGCACCCTCAGCGCGCGCCGCGCAATCTTGTCCTCGTAGGCTGGCCCGATGCCGCGCCCGGTGGTGCCGATCTTGGCCTGGCCACCTTGCTCGCGCGCCGCTTCGCGCGCCACATCCAGCGCGGCATGAAACGGCAGAATCAAAGGACAAGCCTCACTGATGCGCAAGCGAGAACGCAGTTCAACCCCCGTCTTTTCAAGCGCCTCGATTTCTTCGAAAAGCTTGGCCGCCGACAGCACCACACCATTACCGATGTAGCACTTGACGCCCGCACGCATGATGCCGCTGGGCACCAGATGCAGCGCGGTCTTGACGCCGTGGATGACCAGGGTGTGGCCAGCGTTGTGACCGCCCTGAAAACGCACCACCCCTTGGGCGCTTTCGGTGAGCCAATCGACCAGCTTGCCCTTGCCCTCGTCGCCCCACTGGGTGCCCACGACCACGACATTACGTCCTTTGGTTGCTATCATTTATTTGCTTTCGTTTCAGTTGTTCTTAAATAGGTGTTACGGTCCATTGCCCGCTGCGCGAGCTCAACTCGCGATCGCAATGGAACTCATCGACTTCACTTTCATGGCCTGGCAAGACGCAAACCACGGTCTCACCCTGTGCCCGTAAGGAGGCAATGGCCGCGCGCAAGTCAGCGGCATCAGACCACGGCGCACAGATCGCGGCGCGCAAGGGCCGCGCTGGCAGCACGCCGACCAGGGCCTTGACGTCCAGGCTGAATCCCGCTGCAGGACGATTACGGCCAAACACCGCACCGACCTCGTCATAGCGGCCACCGCGCACCAAGGCATCACTGGCGCCAGCCGCGTAAATTGAAAACCGGGTGCCCGTGTAGTAGGCATAACCGCGCAGATCAGCCAGATCGAAGCTGACCTTGGCGCCGTCGAGTTGCCTCGCCAGCCACTTTAAGTTTGATAGCGCCTCACGCACAGCGGGCAAGGGCTGGAGTGCTTTTTCAGCCTCAAGCAGCACCTTTTCATCGCCGTAGAGTTGCATCAATGCCAACAGGCCTTGACGCGACGGCCCTGGAAAACTCTTGGTCAAGACGGCCAATTCGCTGGCATCCTTGGCTGCCAGTGCCGCGTAAATTTGCTCAGCTTGGACACCTTGGAGCGGCACGCCCTTGAGCAGCGCGTGCACGACGCGTGCATCGGCCAGATCAACGCTGGGCGATGCCACCTTGACCACTTTGAGGCAGTCCAGTGCCAACGTCAATATCTCAAGATCAGCCTCCAACCCGGCATGACCGTAGATCTCAGCGCCGAATTGCAGCGGCTCCCGACTGGCATAGGGTGAGCCAGGGCGTGTGTGCAATACCGGGCCGCAGTAGCACAAACGCGTTACGCCCGGACGATTTAACAGGTGAGCATCGATGCGGGCGACTTGCGGTGTGCTATCGGCCCGCAGACCCATCATGCGACCGGAGAGCTGGTCGACCAATTTGAAGGTCTGCAGGTCCAGTGCCGCACCAGCGCCGGTGAGCAGCGATTCCAGATGCTCCAGCAGGGGCGGCATCACCAACTCGTAGCCATAGCAACGCGCCGTGTCAAGCAGGTTGCGACGAAGTTCTTCGATGTGCCGCGCTTCAGACGGCAAGACATCGGCAATGTGATCCGGCAGGACCCAAGCAGACATGTGATTTTGGGGAGCTGTTAAAAGCGCAATTTTACCGGGCTATGAGACCAGAATCGGTCACAGCAGCCAGCAAATAAGCAGTGCACCGGCAGATAGGGTGCATAAGCCGAAAAAACGCAGTTGGCCGTCGCTCAACTGAAGAATCTGCAGAAACATCTGGCGCCAGCGTGCCGGAGATACAAACGGAAAAAAGCCCTCGATCACCAGAACGAGGGCCAGGGCCAGCCAGAAAGTGTCAGCATTCAAACTGGCTTCTTCTTATCTCACTTCTTGCCCGCTGCGGCGGCGGCATTGCCACGGAAGTCTTTGAAAAATTCAGAGCTCGAAGGATCAAACACCATCACGTCACTCTTCTTGCCAAAACTCGCTTTGTAGGCATCCAGACTGCGATAAAACTTCGCAAACTGAGGATCTCGCCCAAACGATTCGGCGTAAACGCTAGCAGCTTCGCCATCGCCCTCGCCTTTGATCTTTTGAGCATCACGGTAAGCATTGGCCACCGTGATTTCACGCTGGCGATCCGCGTCGGCGCGAATCTTCTCACCCTCGGCCGCGCCGGTTGAACGCAATTCATTGGCCACCCGCTTACGTTCTGCTTCCATACGCCGGTACACCGATTCGGTAATGGCATCAACGTAATCAACACGCGTAATGCGCACGTCGATCACATCCACGCCCCATGGCTTGACCCCACGCACCTGAGCAAGCACCTCGCGCTTGACATCGGCCATCAATGCTTCACGCTTGTCGGACAGGAGTTCCTTCACGGTGCGTTTGTTGACCTCTTCCTGGAAAGAATTTCGAACCACCCGATTGAGTTGACTGGCACCAGCCGATTCATTGGTGCCGACGTTTCGAATGTATTGAGTCGGGTCTGAAATGCGCCAACGCACATACCAGTCGATCACGACCCGCTGCTTCTCCGCCGTCAGCACCGGCTCGTTGTCGGTGCTGTCCAGGGTCAACAGGCGCTTGTCGATGTACGAAACATTCTGAAACGGTGGCGGCAGTTTGAAGTTCAATCCGGGCTCAGTAATGACCTCCTTGATCTGTCCCAAGGCGTACAAGATACCGAACTGCCTTTGATCCACGACAAACAGCATCGAACTGGCCAGCGCCAGCGCCACCAGAAACGTAGAAAAAATGAGACCTAGTCTGTTCATGCGGTGCTCCTAGCGGATATCGCGATCACGGGAACGGGCAGCGTCCCGGGCACGCGCATCAAGGGTGGGAACGGCCACCGAATTCGTCGGTGTGGTTGCGGGCGCCGCCACTGCGGCGGCGTCAGCGCCCTGCCCCGTCATCTGGACAATTTTGTCAAGTGGCAGGTACAACAGGTTGGACCCCTGCCGCGAGTCAATCATGACCTTCGTGACACTGCTGTAAATCTGCTGCATGGCGTCCACATACATGCGGTCACGTGTGACTTGGGGTGCCTTTTGGTACTCGGTCAGAACCGAACGGAAACGCTGTGCATCGCCTTGTGCCTGCGCCACTATTCGTGCCTTGTAAGCATCGGCTTCTTCTTTGAGCCGTGACGCAGAACCAACGGCCCGCGGCACGACATCGTTGGCATAAGCTTGGGCTTCATTCTTGGCCCGTTCACGCTCCTGGCCGGCTTTGAGCACATCATCGAAAGCTGCCTGAACCTGCTCGGGCGGACGCACCCCGCTTTGTTGCAGGTTGATGCCAACCACTTCAATGCCCACCTTGTAGTGATCGAGTATTTTTTGCATCAGGGCACGTACGCGCGGGGCGATCTGGTCGCGCTCTTCAGCCAGGGCACTGTCCATGCGCATTTTGCCAACCACTTCACGCACGGAAGTCTCCGCTGCCTGGACCACGGCGGCAGTCGGGTCCTTGCTTTCAAACAAGAAAGCGCGTGCATCATTGAGTCGGTACTGCACGGCAAACTTGATTTCGACAATGTTTTCATCTTGCGTCAACATGGCAGACTCGCGCAGACCGGTGGCCTTGATGATCGTGTCGCGACCGACATCGACCGAACGAATCTGGGTCACAAAAACGAGCTCGTGCCGTTGAATCGGGTAAGGCAGACGCCAGTTAAAACCGGCACCCACGCTTGAACGGTACTTGCCAAACTGGGTGATCACCGCTTGTTGACCTTCTTGCACAATGAAGAAGCCGGTTCCCAGCCAGATCAACACAATGACGCCAACAATCAGGCCAACGCCAATTCCAGCGCTCTTCATGTCAGGCTGAAAACCGCCACCAGAGCCATTGCCCCCCATGCCGCCACCGGCACCGCCACGAATCGGGTTCTTCATATTTCCAAACAAGCCGCCCAATTTACGATTGAAATCGCGCCACAGCTCGTCGAGGTCGGGCGGGCCCTGGTTAGGACCGCGCTTTTGACCGCGCTGGTTGCCATTTCTGGGAGGCGTATCGGGCTCTTTGGCATCTTGGCGCTCCGGCTCGACGCCGGGCTCGCCCGCATCAGTCGGCTTGTCATCACCGCGCCCCCATCTGGGGTCATTCAGATTGAACATCCCCCGAATTCGCTCAGGCCAAAGGGCCCAGCGCAAGGTGTGTGAATGAAGTTTCATCTCAAAGTTCTCTCGAGTATCGTTAGCCCATTGTGACCAATCCACCGGCCACCTCATGACATTCAGGGAATTAGACAGCACCTGTTTCCGGCAAGGCGCCCACGCTCGCCCTGCGAGCCAACTGCTGGCGCAGTGCAGCAACGCCTTCGCCGTCTTTTGCACTCAGAAATAGTCGTGGCGTTGGCACCCCGTTCAAATCAAAAACATCTTCCAGCTGCCATGGACGCTGTGTCGTGTCAATGGCGTCAAGCTTGTTGAAAACCAATATCTGTGGGATGTCAGCTGCGCCAATTTCACCCAGCACACGCTGCACCTCGGCAATTTGCTCCAGAAATTGAGGACTGGCGGCATCGACAACATGCAGCAGCAAGTCAGCATCCACCGCCTCTTGCAGCGTGGCCTGAAATGCATCAATCAGACCGTGCGGCAGGTCGCGAATGAACCCCACGGTGTCTGACAGCGAGACCGAACGTCCAGCCTCGCCCAGATAAAGCTGGCGCGTGGTGGTGTCCAGTGTTGCAAACAGCTGATCTGCCGTGTACGCCCGGGCCTTGACCAAGGCATTGAACAGCGTGGACTTTCCGGCGTTTGTGTATCCGACCAGGGAAATGTTGAAAGCATCACGGCGCTCGCGCTGTCGCCGCTGCGTCTGCCGCTGTCTCTTGACCTTGAGCAGACGCTCTTTGATCTTCTTGATATTGTCGCCAATCATCCGGCGATCCAGTTCGATCTGACTCTCACCGGGCCCACCGCGCATGCCAATGCCGCCGCTCTGGCGCTCAAGATGCGACCAGCGGCGCACCAAGCGCGTGCTCAGGTACTGCATGCGTGCCAATTCGACCTGAAGCTTGCCTTCATGGCTACGCGCTCTCTGGCCAAATATCTCAAGAATCAGCAGCATGCGGTCATTGACCGGCAGCTCAAGATGACGTTCGAGGTTACGCTGCTGCGCCGGGCTCAGACTCTGGTCAAAAAGCACCTCAACCGCGCCAAACTGGGTGGCCAGCAATTTGATCTCATCGGCTTTGCCACTACCCACAAACAAGGCGGCATCGGGCGCTTTGCGTTTGCAGGTAATCCGGGCGACCGGGTTCAGTCCTGCCGTCTGCGCCAGCAAACCCAGCTCGGCGAGCTCAGAATCAAAATTGGGGTGTCCAAAATCGACCCCGACCAACAGGGTCGGTGCAGACTGACGATCAGGCGGCTGCAGGTTCGTCACCCTCACCGGTTGAGAAAGTCACAGCACGCCCCGGCACGATCGTGGAAATCGCGTGTTTGTAAACCATTTGCGTGACCGTGTTGCGCAGCAACACGACATATTGGTCAAAAGATTCAATCTGCCCTTGCAGCTTGATTCCGTTGACCAGATAGATGGAAACAGGTACATGTTCTCGACGCAATGCATTGAGAAACGGGTCCTGGAGTAACTGACCTTTGTTGCTCACGATATTCTCCGTGTTCAAAAATTTAAGAAGCATTGACGATAACACAGCAAGACGCTACCGCTGGACGCAAAACCATAAATCCACAATGAATTGGGCTCTGCTTGTCTGTTCAGCGAGCCGACGAAGACCGCGTCTGCCTTCGTAAAAAAGCAGCCCAACCTGCCAGTATTTAAGCGGCGGCTCTGTCTGCGTAGGGATTGTTTGATGATTTGAACTCGATGCGCATCGGTGTGCCGACCAAGTCAAATTCTTTGCGGAAACGTCCTTCCAGAAAACGTTTATAGGAATCGGTCACATGTTCCAGCGAATTGCCATGAATGATGATCACGGGCGGATTCATGCCACCCTGGTGGGCGTAACGCAACTTCGGGCGAAACATGCCGGAACGCTTCGGACTCTGGAACTGAACGGCCTCCAGCAATAGGCGCGTCAATATCGGTGTCGACATTTTGCAGTTGGCCGCCTTGTAGGCTTGCGCAATGGACGCCCAAAGCGGCCCCAGCCCCTGCCTTTTTGTGGCCGATATCAAGTGCATGGTGGCAAATTTCAAGAACGGCAAACGGGTCTCAATTGAGCGCTTAACAAGTTCGCGCTGATATTCATCAACCGCATCCCATTTATTCACCGCGAGCACCACCGCCCGGCCATTTTCAAGAATGTAGCCAGCAATATGAGCATCCTGGTCAGTGACGCCCTGGGTGGCATCAATCAACAGCAAAACAACGTTGGATGACTCAATGGCTTGCAGGGTTTTGACGACCGAGAATTTCTCAATCGCCTCAAATACTTTCCCCCGACGTCGCAGGCCGGCGGTATCCACCAGTTCAAACTTTTGGCCATTGCGCTCAAAGGGCACAGAAATCGCATCCCGCGTTGTCCCTGGTAAGTCAAACGCCACCAGGCGTTCTTCACCAAGCCAAGTATTGATCAGAGTTGACTTGCCCACATTGGGGCGTCCGGCGACTGCCAGCTTGATGACTCCGGGATCTTCCTGCTCCTCAGCTTCGTCGCTATCATCCAGATGCAGTGGCGCCAAAGCCAAATCGATCAGTGCTCGCATGCCTTGGCCGTGCGCAGCTGAGACAGCATGGACCTCACCAAGACCCAACTCAAAAAATTCAACCAGTTGGGCGCTTGCCAGCAGCCCCTCAGCCTTGTTTGCTGCCAGCACACAGGGCTTACCCAAGCGGCGAAGGTACTTGGCAATTTCGTGGTCCTGCGCCGAAATACCTTCGCGCGCATCGACCACAAAAATCACGACGTCCGCTTCGGCAACGGCCTGAGTCGTCTGCTTTGCCATTTCCTTGAAAATGCCAGTGGCAGCATCGGGCTCAAAGCCACCGGTGTCGATGACGATGAACTCGTGCTTGCCATGTTTGGCATTGCCGTAATGACGATCGCGGGTCAGTCCGGCGAAATCAGCAACGATAGCGTCCCGCGACTTGGTCAGCCGGTTGAAAAGCGTCGATTTACCGACATTGGGTCGACCAACCAAGGCCAAAACAGGTTTCATGATGGGTATCCGACCGCTGCTAAGCTATTCAGGCAAGAAACCGAAAACACCACCGTTACGGGTGACTGCCACCAACGCGCCAGCAGCCAGCACCGGTGCAGCCACTACAGCGGAGCCATCGGTTGCCACGCGCGTCAGGGCCGACCCATCTTCACGCGAGAGCAAATGAATCAAACCTGTCTCGTCACCCACTGCGACAGAACGACCTACAACGAGCGGGGCCGTGAGCTTGCGGTACCGCAGCCCCTCAGACACCCAAGCACGCTCACCATCGAGACGTCGCCACGCCATGACCTTCCCGTCACTCTCGACGCCATACACCTGCTTGTCATCCCCGTGAACCCCCACATAACCAAACGCCGGCTTGGTCCAAAGCAAGGTGCCACGAACTGCATTGACGCAACCAACCGCAGCCTGGAAAGCGCGCGCGCACACGACCTCGCCATCACGACTCACACGCCCGACCAAATCTACCAGCCGCTCAATATCATTGGTGCCACGTGGTGAAGCAATGGGGGATTCCCATTGGATGGCCCCATTGGTCGGGTTGAGACCGACGAGTCGTCCAGCCAAACCCGCAACCAGCGTATCTCCAACGGCAAGCAAAACACCTGCCTGACGCAGCACCAAGGACTCGCCGGGGCGTTGTTGAGCCCAGAGCTTGCGCCCCGACAGACCATCAAAGGCGGTGACAGAACGATCCGCCGCCAGGACAAAGACGCGACCACCCGCGACCAGAGGGGCCGTAAAACCTTGCGCCGGTAGTTTTTGACGCCAAATCTCACGCCCACTATCCAACGTGACCAACTCATTGGTACGCGTGACGACGGCGGCGAATCGGCCATCACTTCCCACGCCGGCCGCGATCTGGCTACCGACATTGGCGCGCCATAACGCGGCGCCAGTACGGGCGTCCAACGAGGCCACAACGCCATCTGAACTGGCCACCGCCAAAGTGCCGTCGTTAACCTTGACGTCCAACGGGAAGTCGATGAGCCCCACCTTCGCGGTCCAGGCCAGGCGCACGCCCAACAGGCCCGCGCTAGGCGCCAACTCGGCTGGTTTGGGTTGATCTGAGGTACTAGCACAGCTGATCAGTGCACCCAGCACAACTGTGCATGCGGCAAACTTGGCCGCCGCTGTCAGGAGAACATCAAATTTCACTTTGTTCCTTCCAATGTCGGCGCGATCGCCACGGGCGCAGCGCCAGCATTTTTAGACCCCGCCACATGACTGCCGGCCAATGGGTCAACCCCGAGAGAGTTCAATTTAACTTCGACCAAACGCCGGTACTCGGTGCGTTGATCAAAACTCTTGAAGGCTTTTTCGTATTCTGCAATCGCTTCTTTGCGCTTGCCCTGCAACACCAGGATGTCCCCTTTTCGATCGGCCACCAGCGCCTCAAAACTGGTGGGGAATGTCCCACCAAGTTGCTTCAAGGCATCGTCAAATGCTTTCGAATCCATGAATATGCCAGCCAAACGTAGCTTCGCGACGGCTTGGTATCCCGGATCAGAAGCCTTGTCGACCACCCAGCCCAAAGCCGACTTGGCGGCTTCAACATTGCCGGCAGCATAATAGTGCTTCGCAACCAGAAGCCCGGCCTGATGGGCGTAAGTGGTTGATGAAAATCGGTCTTTCATGTCTGCAAAAGCCCGGTCAATTTTGGCAGTGTCTGCCGACGACACAACACGTTCCACCTCGTCATACATCGCCGCTGCCTGAGTGGCCTGATTGCGCTGCCAATATTGATAGAAGTTCCAGCTGGCAAACGCTCCCAACACCACAATCAGGGCCCAGGTAATTGCATTGCCGTAGCTCTTCCAAAAATGCTTGATTTGGTCAAGTTGTTCTTGTTCTTCGAGATCTAATTGATTTGCCATGGAAATTTTTGTAATTAAGTTTGAGATTGTAGGGTGGGCGACCAACCCAACACATCGGTCAGAGATTGAGTGACCTGCGCGCCATTGCCGTCACGCAATGATTTAACGGTGACCATATTCTTGGCTATTTCGTCAGCACCAAAAATTAGTGCAAACCGGGCGCCGCTGCCATCGGCCCGCTTGAACTGGGATTTCATGCTGCCCATGCCCTCACCCGAACCGGCGTGCATCTGAACACTGACTCCTGTTGCTCTCAGTGTTTGCAGTGTCTGAAGTACCAAAGGCAATGCGTCAACATCTGGCACGATGGCATAAGCATCCAGCGCTGGCACAACGCAAGGCAAGCCCTGTTCCCGAATCAACTCAAGCACGCGGTCAACGCCCAGCGCCCAACCCACAGCCGGCGCCGACTTGCCGCCCAATTGCTCGATCAAATAGTCATAACGACCGCCCGCACACACGGTTCCCTGGGAACCCAGGCGATCCGTGGTGAATTCAAAAACCGTGAGGTTGTAGTAGTCCATACCCCGAACCAGTCGCGGATTGACGATGTAGTGGACTGCGTTGGCATCGAGAATGGTTTTCAGCGTATTGAAATGGGCCATTGAGGCCTCGCCCAAGTAATCAAGAGGCCTGGGAGCTGATTCGACCACGCCTCGCATCGCCGGGTTTTTGGTGTCGAGAATCCGCAGTGGGTTGCTGTAAAGGCGACGCGTGGCATCATCATCGAGCGCCTCTGCGTGGCGCTCAAAGTGGGCAATCAGCGCGTGGCGGTGGGCCAGACGTTCCTGCGGTTGACCCAGACTGTTGATTTCGAGTCGGACATCTTTCAAACCCAAATCCTTCCAGAGCGCTACAGCCAGCAATATCAGTTCGGCATCCACTTCAGGGCCAGAAAATCCAAGGGCCTCGGCGCCAATTTGATCAAACTGCCGATACCGGCCCCGCTGCGGCCGCTCATGGCGAAACATAGGGCCAATGTAATACAGCCGCTTGCCGCCGTCGTAAAGCATCGAGTGCTCGACGACTGCCCGCACCACACCGGCTGTCGCTTCAGGTCGTAGCGTCAAGTGATCCCCGTTGAGACTATCTTCAAAGGAGTACATCTCCTTTTCCACAATATCCGTGACCTCACCCAGGCCGCGTATGAACAACGGCGTGCGCTCAACAATGGGCGTGCGAATGTTGCGGTACGCATAGCACGCCATCAAGGCGCGCACTTTGGCTTCCAGCCATTCGACCGCAGCCGAATCTGGCGGCAGCACATCATTCATACCCTTGATGGCTGTCAACTTCTCGGATTTCGGGGTAATTTCTTCGGCACTCATGGCTTCAATCAAGACAACTCGGTTGCCATTTGCACACCAAAGCGTTTTTCAACATAACTTTCGACAATCTTTTGAAACTCTTGTGCGATGGTGTCGCCGCGCAATGTCAGACGTTTTTCGCCATCAATAAACACGGGCGCCGCTGGTGCTTCCCCGGTACCGGGCAAACTGATGCCAATATCTGCTTGCTTGCTTTCGCCGGGACCATTGACGATACAACCCATGACCGCGACTTTGAGCTTTTCCACGCCTGGGTATTTTTCACGCCAGACCGGCATTTGAGCTCGCAAATAACCTTCGATCTGCTGCGTAAGCTCCTGAAATGTGGTGCTGGTCGTTCGGCCGCAGCCGGGACAGGCTGTGACACTGGGAACGAATGACCTGAGTTCGAGCGCCTGCAAAATCTCCGCCGCAATCACGACTTCCTGTGTCCTGGACTCACCCGGCTGCGGCGTCAAGGACACGCGAATGGTGTCGCCAACGCCCTCCTGCAACAAGATGGAGAGCGCGGTGGCGGAGGCCACGGCACCTTTGGTGCCCATGCCAGCTTCCGTCAAACCAAGGTGAAGCGGGTAGTCACAACGCTTGGCCAGTTCGCGGTAAACAGAAATTAAATCCTGCACGCCGCTGACCTTGCAAGACAGGATGATCTGGTTTGCATCCATTCCCATCTTGACGGCATGTCGGGCCGACTCGACCGCGGACGTAATCAAGGCTTCATACATGACAGCCTTGGCACCCCAGGGCACGGAACGACGGCTATTCTCGTCCATCAGGTTCGCCAGCAACTCCTGATCCAGGCTGCCCCAATTCACACCGATACGAATCGGCTTGTCCCATCGCATGGCCGCCTCAATCATCAGCCCAAATTGCCTGTCGCGCTTATCACCCTTGCCGACGTTACCAGGGTTGATCCGATATTTGGACAAAGCTTGCGCGCATGCCGGATAATCAGTCAGCAAGCGGTGACCGTTGTAATGGAAATCGCCGATCAGCGGAACATCAATTCCCATCCGGTCAAGTTGCTCCCGAATATGCGGCACAGCCTGCGCCGCCTCGGGCGTGTTGACGGTCAGGCGCACGAGCTCAGAGCCTGCAAGCGCCAACTCCTTGACCTGAATCGCTGTGCCGATGACATCGACGGTATCCGTATTGGTCATTGACTGGAGTCGCACGGGCGCATCACCACCAACGGTGACCACCCGCGCGTTCCAGACCACCCGGGCCTGCCGGGAGCGCCGCGCCTTGGGCGTCGCGGATTCGATGGGTAATAAAGAGTTCACTACTTCACCTCAAATCGGGCTACATTATTTTTTGCAATGCCCGCTAAATCAAAGGGTTTGCCACGCACTTGAAGCTCCGTGGTGTCGACCCGGCCGACGACCACCGACAGTGGCAAGGCCCCGGACACACCAACTACCTCTTGATCAATCAGCGTCTTGCGCACTTGAATAACGCCATTTGCATCGAGCACCTCGATCCATGAAGGACCCCTAGCCGTGAAGGTGAGCAGGCCGGTGGTGGAACCAGAACCCGGCACGGCTGCAGCGGGCAAATTGGCAACTGCAGTTGGCAGAGCCCCGGCGGGTGCATCAGCGCCCGGACGCGACATTACGGAGTCGACTGAATTTGAGACAGGCAAACTCGGAGGCAGACTTGATACTGCCGCCACCGCAGCGGGCGCTGCATCTTCAGTGGGAGATGACGCGGGCGTTGAAAGTGACATCACCGGAACCTCCGTTGTCGGCAGAGCCGCACTGGAGACTTCGGTGCCCGGTTTGAAAGGAAAAAAAACAAGGACCGCGATACTGACCAGAAGCGCCAGCACGGCAAGGACAAATGGTTTGGACAGTTGATGCCAGAATGACACGCCCAAACCATCGCCGGCCGCATGGAAGGGGGTATTGATGCCAGCCTCGTCAGTCTTTAGAGGCGGCACCGCCGTGCGCGGTAGTTGTTCCAGAATCGGCGCCGAATCGATCTTCAGCGTCCGACAAACACTGGCAGCCAGTGCGCGAACAAAAACCATATCTGGCAACAAATCGAAACGGTCGGCTTCAAGAGCTTCCAGTTTGGCTACAGGAACCTTGAGCGCAACAGCCAATGCGCCAATATGCAGGCCTTGCGCCTCGCGCGCCTTGCGTAGCATCGCGCCACCCGTCATCAGCTCCAATGCAGCAGTGGCAGAAATCGCTGTCACAGGTACAGACGCAATAGGCTCACTCATCAAAGGCACTCCGTTCATAGGAAGCAGATTCGCGGGACTGCGGAAAACGCTTCTGCAGCTGCGTGGCAAGCTGTAGCATGGCGTCACGGTTGTTCATGCGGCGTTCAACTTTGATTCCTAACCAGAGAGACTCTGCATTGGCCAGCTCACTGTTATTCAGGCGTCGCACATAGAACTGGGCGCGAACATAGTCGCCGCGTTGAAAAAGCAAGGTGGCCAAGTTATAAGCCGTGACCGGGTTGCCAGCATCAAACTCATAGGATTTCAAAAGGCTGACTTCGGCATCGGCCGGTCGTCCGGCCCCAATTTGGCACAAGCCCTGAGCCATCAAGGTCTTGGCACGTTCCCTGTATTGGGGGTTAGCTAGCGCTTGAGAAAACAGGGCAAGGGATTCAGGATATCTTGCCTGCTGGCATAGCAACCAGCCAAGGTTATGCACGACGTTTGCATTCTGAGGATTCATGGCGAGGGCTTTTCTGAAGCTCTCTTCCGAGAACAGGGAATCATTAAGCCGCATGTAAATCAAACCGCGCAAGTTGTAGGCCTCACCAAAAGTTGGATCCGCCGCAATGGATTGCTTGAGTTCATCAAGTGCAATCGTGGTTTGCCCCTGTTCGAAATAGCCGACAGCGAGCTCCAGTCGAATGCGGGCGCGCCTGCGTGCATCGGGCTCGTCCGAGGCCGTCATCATCTCACCACCACCGCCTGCCGGGCCAACACCGGCCACTTTTGAGGCGCAGCCCGCGACACCGGCAAACCCTGTGACAAGCAGACAAGCGCATAGCAAGCGATTGCCCATTTGAATCCATCCTGAACTATTCATTTTCATGCTTCAGTTCTCCTTGACCTGACTGCCAATATCTGACACTGGCTTGAGCATGAAAGTGCGCTGTCGCGCTATCCGCTCGCCGACACGGGTTCGGTCTTTCACTTCACCCGCCAATTGACCGCACGCAGCATCGATATCATCGCCGCGCGTCTTGCGTATGGTGGTCACGATGCCTGCATCGAGCAGTATCTTGGCAAAAGCCTGAATGCGCTGCGGCGTCGATCGCATCAACCCCGAGGCTGGGAACGGGTTGAACGGAATCAAATTGAATTTGCACCAAACGCCGCCGGTTGAATAATGTTGAACCAGTCTAACCAACTGCTGAGCATGCTCCGGCTGGTCATTCACCTCCTGAAGCATGCAATATTCAAAGGTGATGAAGTCCCGCGGCGCGAAGGCGAGATAACGATTGCAGGCATCCAACAGCTCAGCGAGCGAGTATTTCTTGTTCAGTGGGACCAAATCGTCGCGCAACAAGTCATTGGGCGCGTGCAACGATACGGCAAGCGCCACGGGGCAGTCCTGTGCCAGTCGGTCCATCATGGGCACAACACCCGAAGTGGAGACCGTCACGCGCCGACGCGAGAGACCATAGCCATGATCATCAAGCATGGTACGCAATGCCGGCACCAATTCGGCGTAATTCTGCAGGGGCTCACCCATTCCCATCATCACGACATTCGAGATAATCCGTTCATCGCGCTTCAAGTGCTTGCGCAGAAAATGCTCTGCAAACCAGAGTTGCGCGATGATTTCACCGGCTTGAAGGTTCCGGCTAAATCCCTGGTGCCCGGTCGAACAAAAACGGCAACCCATGGCACACCCAGCCTGAGACGAGACGCACAGGGTGCCACGGTCTTCTTCAGGAATAAAGACAGCTTCAACCGCGTCGCCAGCACCGACGTCAAACAACCATTTGATGGTGCCATCAGTAGAAATGTGCTGCGACATAACGTCGGACGCCTTCACCTGAGCGCCGACTTTCAGCTTCTCGCGAAAAGACTTGGCAAGATCGCTCATCTCATCAAAATTGGAGACACCTTTTTGATGAATCCAGCGAAACAACTGGACGGCGCGAAAGCGTTTCTCGCCCAGCCGTTCGCAATAAGCAGCCAACCCGTCAAGGTCGTAATCAAGAAGATTGGCCGTCATTGACTGATCTACCGGGTGTAGACATTCATACCGGGAAAGAAAAACGCAATTTCCACTGCAGCGGTATCAGCAGCGTCAGAGCCGTGCACCGCATTGGCATCAATACTGTCAGCAAAGTCAGCGCGAATGGTGCCAGGCGCGGCCTTTTTGGGGTCTGTTGCGCCCATCAGATCACGGTTTTTCAGCACAGCATTCTCGCCTTCCAGCGCCTGAATCATGACGGGGCCAGAGATCATGAAGTCAACCAGATCCTTGAAGAAGGGACGATCTTTGTGCACCGCGTAAAACGCTTGCGCCTCACGCGCCGACAAATGAGACATCTTGGCAGCGACCACTTTCAAGCCAGCAGCTTCAAAGCGGGCGTAGATTTGACCGATGACATTTTTGGCCACCGCGTCGGGCTTGATGATGGAAAGCGTACGTTCGATTGTCATGAATAATTCCTGAATTTAAGATGAAACAGTGCCCACTGGGCAAAGCCGTATATTTTAGCCTAGCCGGCCCCGGCCCGTGCGACGTTGACCGCCGCCCGACCCATTGCCGCCGCCCCGTTGCCCCAGATCCTGGCGTTGCCGGGTAAAACTATCGGCCCCGATATAGCCAAAAGCCGTCTTCATGGGGTCGGGTTGACTGGCAGCAGCCTGTCGGTCCGCGCCCTGCCCTGGTCTATTTCGAGACGGGCCCGAGCCTT
Organism: Burkholderiales bacterium; assembly: GCA_038215405.1. GTDB lineage: Bacteria > Pseudomonadota > Gammaproteobacteria > Burkholderiales > Burkholderiaceae_C > Rhodoferax. The sequence goes on along the minus strand of JBBQQX010000011.1, from coordinate 31,562 downwards.
GCGAAAGACCTGTACCACTCCTGGGTGCACCGCCCGAAGGCGCACTGCGCTGACCGCTTCCAGAACTGCGGGGGCCATTGCCGCGGGTGCCCCGGCGCCTGTTTCTTGATCCCGGGCCCTGCTCGGCGCCGTCCCGGCGCGAAGCGTCTTCGCCGCCGTCAACGGCCTCATTCCCGCGAACACTGGAATTGCGCGGCCCCGCGGCCTGCATCAGTGACTTGATATCGCTCTCATCGAGTTCCATCCAGGCGCCCCGTTTGAGGCCGCGCGGCAGCATCATGGCGCCATAACGAATTCGGATCAATCGGCTCACCGCGTGCCCCACCGCTTCAAACATGCGGCGCACCTCGCGGTTACGGCCCTCGGCGATGGTGACCCGGTACCAACAATTGGCACCCTCGCCGCCACCTGCCTCAATCGAGCCGAATTGGGCAACTCCGTCATCCAGCTTGACACCGTCAAGCAAGCGTTGCTTCTCCTCCTTGTTCAAGGCTCCCAGCACCCGGACCGCGTATTCCCGCTCCAAACCGAAACGGGGGTGCATCAGATTGTTGGCCAATTCCCCAGAACTGGTGAACAGCAACAAGCCTTCCGTATTCAGGTCGAGCCGACCCACCGATTGCCACTTGCCCTGAAACAGCTTGGGTAAACGGCGGAAAACAGTCGGGCGATTCTGCGGATCGTCATGGGTGACCACTTCACCGATCGGCTTGTGGTACGCGATGACCCGAGCAGGCGGCGCATCAATTCGAATCCTGATCGGCTTGCCATTGACCTTCACGTGATCGCCAAACTGAATGCGCTGTCCAATATGCGCTGGTTCGTTGTTGACGGTGATGCGCCCTTCCATGATCAGTTGTTCCATTTCCAATCGCGAACCCATCCCGGCCTGGGCCAAGACTTTGTGCAGCTTGGGCGTTTCAGCCATGGGCGCCAGCACCCGCTTGATACCAACGGTGTCTGCGCCTTCTTCATCGGCGTCAAACTGGCCTGATACCACGTCGTCAAAACGATTGGCGCTCGCCACCGGCCCTGGCATTTTTCTATCCGCGCAAGCCACCTGTGGCCGAGGTTCCGATTTGGATTCCTGCTCAATGCGCGTCTGGGCCATTGCCGCGCCACCGGTCTCAGCTATCGGGGCTTGAACTTGTTGATGAGCGCCCGCTTTGGCGTCAGTCGGCGTGTCGGAGCTGTTTACAGTCATGGTTCTGTCCTGTTCAATTTAATTAATTCGCCGTGGATGTCTGGATCACCTGTCGCCACGCCTGGCACCGCACCCACTTCGGCCGTCAGGTCTTCTACAAGCGCCGGGGGCATATCCAGTTCAGCTTGAATGCCAGATTCGTGTGGCTCGAGCGCATCCATCACTTGGGTGCGTTGCTCCGGCGTATCAAGCAAGGGCAACTGGTCAAGAGACGCCAAACCCAGGTCATCAAGAAAATGCTTGGTCGTTGCAAACAGTGCGGGTCGTCCAACGGTCTCGCGGTGGCCAATGACCTCAATCCAGCCCCTGTCTTCAAGCTGTTTAATCAGCAGAGAATTAACCGTGACACCCCGCACATCTTCAATATCGCCTCGCGTGACCGGTTGCCGATAGGCAATGATGGCCAGCGTTTCGAGCGTGGCACGGGTGTAACGCGGCGGCTTTTCCGGGTGTAGCCGGTCGAGAAACTCCCGCATTTCCGGCCGACTTTGAAAACGCCAGCCGCTTGCCACATTGACCAGTTCAACCCCGCGCTGAGCCCAGTCCTGCTGGAGTTCCTGCAGCAAGACCTTCAGCGTGTCCAAACCAAGGCGATCATCAAACAGCACCCGGATATCACGTAGCTGCAACGGCTGCGACGTGCAAATCAGGGCGGTTTCCAGGATGCGCTTGGCAGCCACCGTATTCATGGTCTTGCGACTCCGGCAATAACACCCTCAAGGTGCAAAATTAGTAGGATTCATGGGGGCGCAGCAGGCAGATTGACAAATCTACCGCGCATTCCCTGGCTGCTGGCCCGGGCGTTGGTCTATCACTCCATTAAACATCATTGTAACTGAGGCCCCAATTTGCCAATGCAACATTCAAATCCAGGGGCAAGCTGGCTTGAAAAACCATCGGCACCAATGTCATCGGGTGGGCAAAAGCCAGTCGGCAAGCATGCAGCGCCTGGCGTTGCATACCCGCTACGACGCGGCCTCCATACAGCACATCCCCAACCAGCGGGTGACCCACCTGCGCCATGTGAACGCGAATTTGATGAGTTCGGCCGGTATGCAAGGTGCAGCGCACCCAACAGCCTTGATCTCCATTTTGAAGCAGTTCAACATCAGTTCTTGCCAGTTTGCCAGGATTCCTAGCCAAATCGACCACTGCCATGCGCAGACGGTTGCGCGGATCGCGACCAATGGGCGCATTGATTTCAATCTGACGCTGTCCCGCCCAGGACCCGTGGGCCAAGGCCAGGTACTGGCGGCTGACCTCACGGGCGGCAATGGATCGGATCAAGACATCCATCACCGGACGCGTTCGGGCCACCACCATCAAGCCACTGGTGTCCTTGTCCAGCCGGTGCACAATCCCAGCGCGTGGCAAGTTCATCGCCTGCGCGTCGTGAGCCAGCAGGCCGTTGAGCAGTGTCCCGCTCCAGTTGCCAGGTGCCGGATGCACCACCAGACCCGCCGGCTTGTTGATCACCAGCAAGTGTTCATCTTCAAATACCACCGTCAACGCCATGGCTTCTGGCTTGAACGCCTGGCTTTGGGGCGTAGGTCGCAATTCAATCGTTCCGACGTCAGTTGCCTTGACCCGCGTTGATGGTTTGTTCATCACCAGCCCATTGACGGTGACGCCCTCCAAATCAATCAGTTGCTGCAGGTAGCTGCGCGAAAACTCTGGCACCAACTCGACCAGCGCTCGATCCAGGCGCTGTCCGTGCTGGGCTGCACCAAAGACCAGCTGACGCAATTCAGCGTCTGGCCCGGCGTCGGCCCGGTCGTCGGACTCGTCGCTATCGAGCCCGCCCGATATAATCAATTCGGTCATTTTCAAGAAAGTTATTCCTCATGCTTCGAGCTAAATTATCGGTGGTCTGCGCTTGCTCACTGGCAAGTGCAGTTTTACTGCTGTCTGGGTGTTCGTCCACCCCGCCGGATCAGACGGCTGACTGGAGTCCCAACAAGATCTATGCCGAAGCCAAGGATGAGTTAAGTTCAGGCGGTTATGACAAGGCCATCGTGCTGTTTGAAAAGCTTGAAGGCCGCGCCGCCGGAACACCGCTGGCACAACAGGCGCAACTGGACAAAGCCTATGCGCAGTACAAGTCTGGCGAGTCCGCACAAGCCCTGGCTACGCTGGATCGCTTCATGAAGCTGCATCCGGCCAGTCCGGCACTTGACTACGCACTGTACCTGCGGGGAATCATCAATTTCAATGACGATCTGGGCATGTTCTCCGCCGTGACGCGGCAGGATCTCGCAGAACGCGACCAGAAGGCATCCAAAGAATCATTTGAGTCTTTCAAGGAGCTGGTGACCCGGTTCCCGCAATCGCGCTACGCGCCTGACGCCAGTCAGCGCATGAACTACATTGTGAACTCATTGGCCCAGTACGAGGTGCATGTGGCACGCTATTACTATGCCCGCGGCGCCTACGTGGCAGCGATCAATCGGGCGCAAGTGGCCGTGACTGACTACCCAGGCGTGCCTGCCGTTGAAGAAGCCTTGTTCATCATTGTCAAATCTTATGACGCACTGGGACTGCCCCAACTTCGAGACGACGTCCAACGGGTGCTGGTCAAGAACTATCCCCAAACCGAGTACCTGACCCGCGGCTTCAAAGCCAGCGCGGATCCCTGGTGGAAGGTCTGGTAAGCGACTCCAGCGCCGCAAGCACGTCGGCCAGTTCGTCTTCTGACCCGATCGGTCGCATCGGCGGCAACGCTGACAGCAGTTTCTTTCCGTAGCCCATCAGTGTCAGGCGGGTATCGCACACCACCAAAATACCACGATCGGATTCGCGTCGGATCAGGCGCCCCGCACCCTGCTTCAGGGCCATGGCCGCCTCAGGCAAGGCGTATTCTTTGAACACGCTGCGACCAGCGGCCACCAGTTGCCGGGAGCGCGCCTCCACCAATGGATCGGTGGGCGGGGCAAATGGCAGCTTGTCAATGACCACCATCTGTAAGGCGGCGCCGGGCACGTCAACGCCTTCCCAGAAAGACGCCGATGCCACCAGGATACAACCCGGACCATCGCCTTGGTCGCCCTCGCGAAAGCGTTGCATCAGTTCGCGTTTCGGTTGCTGCCCCTGGACCAGGACAGCCAAAGCCCCCGACTCGGAAAAATGACGCTGCAATGACTCGCTCACGGCCTGAAGGGCGCGCAGGGTGGTTGTCAAGACCAGTGTGCGCCCGCCAAGCACGGACGCCGCCCGCGCCACAAAATCAGCGACTTGCGCACTGTGGCCGGGATCACTGGGTTTCGGGAAATAGCGTGGCACATACAGTGCCGCCTGCTCTGCATAGTTGAACGGACTGCCAATTTTCAGGATTTCAGCATCAGCCAAACCACTGGGCTCGGTGAACCAACTCAACTGGGCATCCGAACCCAAGGTGGCGGACGTAAATATCCAGGCACGTTGTGACGCATCTTCGGCTGTCGACTTGATCAGTCGCGTCTGAACGGCGTCTGCAATGTCCAAGGGCGACTCGACCAGTCTGAGTTGCACCCCAACATCAAGCCAGCGCACCGAGTCAGACCCGCAATGGCCGCAGAAGAAAGCCAGCTTTTCGATCAAGACGCTCACTCTTTCACGCAGATGCATGAGATCCGGCGCGATGGCGTTGACCGCATCAAGAGCTCGCACGACCCGGGCACAAACCGCCTGCACAGCAACAAGAGCGTCCTGCCAGGCCGATTCGTCCACAAGGTCCGGTGCCGCCCCGACCCAGCGCTGCTTGGCACCGGGGACCGTCTGGCCCACGACCAGTCGCAGATCGCGCGCGGCGTGCTCGGTATCGAAGGCCAGGGTCTGCCAGTCTTGCAATCCGCGCGCATGCTGCAGGCCATGAAACAGCAGATCGCGGGCAAAGTCCAACAACTGCCCGGTGGTCAATTGCTGACCCAGAAACTGCACGCCGATTTCGTTGAGTTGATGCGCCTCGTCGAAAATGACGGTCTGCACCGATGGCAGCAATTGCGTGAGCCCCGATTCTCGAATCGTCAAATCAGCAAAGAACAAATGGTGGTTGATGACGACCACGTCTGCGGCCAAGGCCTCGCGCCGCGCCAGATTGACATGGCAGCCTCGAAATTCCGGGCATTTCGAACCGAGGCAGTTGTCGCGCGATGAGGTCACCACCGCAATCACCGGCGAACGCTCATCCAGGCCGGGCAGTTCCGCCAAATCACCACTGCGCGTCAACTGAGCCCACGCCTCGATCCTGGCCAAGGTCCGCGCCATCACACGATCTGTTGGATTGGCGTCATGCCGGGTCGCGGCCAGGCGATGCAGACACAAATAGCTGCCGCGGCCTTTCAGTAGCGCGGTGCGAACCGGCAAGCCCAAGGCTTTCATCAAACGCGGAAGATCGCGACCAAACAACTGATCCTGCAAGGCCTTGGTGGCGGTTGACAGCAGCACCTGGGTGCCACTCAACAACGCAGGCACCAGATACGCGAAGGTCTTGCCAATGCCGGTACCCGCCTCGACCACCAGCACCCCACCGTCTTCGATCGTTCGAGCAACCGCCACGGCCATGTCGGTCTGACCTTCCCGTGGCATGAACTCCTCGACCATGCGCGACAACAGGCCGCCGGAGGCAAAGGTCTCACGGGTCAGGTTTTGCAGATTCATGGTGAGAACAATCGGGGCAAGGGCAGGCCTGATAATACCGGCCAAACAAAAGCATTTTCAGGGGATATCTTCTTTTTGATCGTTCACCATGCCCAAAGGCTACCGTCTCACCGCTTCAACCGGCATCCACAAGGGTGACCGTGATTACCAGCAAGATCAGGTATTGTTGCTGAGCCACCCGCGGGTCAGTGGCTGTGTGCTGGCCGTGCTGGCGGACGGCATGGGCGGGCGCAGCGGCGGACGCAAGGCATCCGATCAGGTCATGATGACGGCCCGCCAATTGTTCGAACGCTACAACCCAGAGACCGACGATGCCGTCGCCGCTTTGAAGCAATTGGTACAGGAGGCCCATACTGTCATTCGACTCACCGCGGTGTCGTCCGAAGAAGAACCGCACAGCACGATCGCTGCCTTTTTGATCAATCCCGGAGGTGACTGCTATTGGGCGCATGCGGGTGACTCAAGAATCTACCACTACCGCGGAGCGAAGCTGATCAAGCGCACGATGGACCACTCCTATGTCCAGGCGCTGGTCGACCGGGGCGAACTCACCGAGGAGCAGGCCAATGTCCATCCTCAATCCAACATCTTGTTGGGCTGCCTGGGAACTGAAAACGACCCCCCGATCAGCACCCACTTTATCAGCCAACTTCACGCAGGGGATATTCTGATGGCCTGCAGCGATGGCGTCTGGCACTACTTCAGCAGTGAAGAAATCGGCTCGATCCTCTCCAGTTTGTCGGCCCGGGAAGCCACCGAATTTTTGATCGAGAAAGCCCGCTCCCGCGGCAATGGCGGCGGCGACAACCTGTCATTGGTGGTGCTCAAGCTTGAGCCGCTGGGGCCTTGACGAGCCGCACTGATTGAACAAAAGCCAGGTCAAACCCGACAGCTGTTTGTTTACGTCAAACGGGTGTCGACCAGACGACGCTCAAGCGCCAAGAATTCCATAGATTGCATTTCGTTCAAGCGCGACACCGTGCGCGGAAATTCATGCAACAGCGGCCCCTCCAGATACAACTCCTGCGGTGGTACCGCCGCTGACATGATCAGCTTGACCCGTCGGTCATAGAGCACATCGACCAGCCAGGTAAAACGCCGCGCCTCGGCTGCCATGCGCGGCGGCATCTGCGGCACATCACTCAACAGAACCGTGTGAAATCGGCTGGCAATCTCCAAATAGTCGTTCTGGGAACGGGGGCCACCGCACAAAGTCTTGAAGTCAAACCAGACCAGTCCTCCCGCCTTGCGCCGCGCGTGAATTTGCCGGGCCTCAATGTGCAGCACGGGTTGTTCGTCCTGCGTTTCCGCCAAGCGCTCAAAGGCATCACGCATGGCCGCATCCGCTGACGCACCCAGGGGCACATGGTAGCAATCGAGTTGCTCCAGCATCAATCGACGGTAATCGACGCCGTTGTCCACATTGACGACTTCGAGTTGCTGCTTCAGCAAGGCAATCGCGGGCAGAATGCGTTCCCGGTGCAGGCCATTCGGGTACAAGTCATCCGGTTTGAAATTGGAAGTCGTCACGAAGCCGACCCCGTTGCTGAACAGGGCCGCGAGCAGCCGGTGCAGGATCATGGCGTCGGTGATATCGGCAATGTGAAATTCGTCAAAGCAGATCAGCCGGTATTTTTTTGCCATGCGCCGTGCCAGCACGTCCAGTGGATCAGCCGTTCCCCGGAGCTCAGCGAGTTCCCGATGCACTTCCCGCATGAATTCATGGAAATGCAGGCGGGTCTTGCGCTTGAGCGGCACCGCATTGAAAAAGCAGTCCATCAGGAAACTCTTTCCGCGCCCGACCCCGCCATACAGATAGACGCCGCGCGGAATGGCGGGGCGGTTGATCAGCTTCTTGAAGGAATTGGAACGCTGTTCCCGAAAAGCCGTCCACTCCCGGGCACAGCGCCCCAGCACGTCGACCGCGCGCCACTGCGTTGGATCAGCGCTGTAGCCACGGGCGGCAATCTCGGTTTGGTAAGCATGTTTGACAGTCACGAACTCAACCCTGAATTGCTACTATAAAAGTAGCATCTCACGCATATAGGACAAGGGCTAGCAGCCAATTTTCTATAAATTTAGAAATTCAGCGTGCGTTTGGCCACCGCCAGCGCGGCTTCCTTCGTGGATTCGCTCAAGGTCGGATGGGCGTGGCAAATGCGTGCAATGTCTTCGCTGCTGGCGCGGAATTCCATCGCCACCACACACTCGGCAATCAACTCGCTGGCCATCGGGCCGACGATGTGCACGCCCAGAATTTCATCGGTGCTGGCGTCGGCAAGCATCTTGACCATGCCAGTGGTGTCGCCCAGCGCACGGGCTCGGCCATTGGCCAGGAACGGGAACGTCCCCGCCTTGTACGCCACACCGTCGGCTTTGAGCTGCTGTTCGGTGCGGCCCACCCAGGCAATTTCCGGGCTGGTGTAGATCACCCACGGAATGGTATTGAAATTGACATGGCCATGCTGACCGGCGATGCGCTCAGCCACCGCCACGCCTTCTTCCTCTGCCTTGTGCGCCAGCATCGGCCCGCGCACCACGTCGCCCACGGCCCACACGCCGGGCAGGTTCGTGCGGCAATCGCCGTCAACCACGATGGCACCGCGCTCGTCGAGTTGCAGGCCGACGGCTTCGGCGTTCAAGCCGACCGTGTTGGGCACCCGGCCAATCGACACGATCAGCTTGTCCACGTCCAATTTCTGCGCTTCGCCCTTGGCGTTGGTCCAGGCGACACTGACGCCCTTCTTTCCAACCTTGACTTCGCCAACCGTCACGCCGAGCTCGATCTTGAGCCCTTGTTTGACAAACGCTTTGTGGGCTTCCTTGGCGATTTGTTCATCCACCGCACCCAGGAACGTCGGCAACCCTTCCAGAATGGTCACTTCAGAGCCCAAACGGCGCCAGACCGAGCCCATTTCCAGACCGATCACGCCAGAGCCAATCAAACCCAGTTTCTTCGGCACAGCGGTCAATGCCAAGGCCCCGTCGTTAGACAGGACCTGGGTTTCGTCAAACGGCGCACCCGGCAGCGCCCGGGCGGTGGAACCCGTGGCCACAATCACTTGCTGACCCACCAGCGTTTCGTCGGCAGCACCTGCCACCTTGAACTCGTAGCCGCCCTCCACTGCTTTAACAAAGGAAGCACGGCCATGGAAGAAGCTGACCTTGTTCTTCTTGAACAGGTACAAGATGCCATCGTTGTTCTGCTTGACCACGGCATCCTTGCGCGCCACCATCTTCGCGCTGTCCATGCTCAGACCCTTGGCGCTGATGCCATGGTCGGCGAAGTGATGGCTGGCATGGTCAAAGTGTTCCGACGACTGCAGCAGCGCCTTGGACGGAATGCAGCCGGTGTTGGTACAGGTGCCGCCCAGCGCCGGGCCGCCTTTGACGTTCTTCCACTCATCCACGCAGGCCACGTTTTTGCCGAGTTGGGCAGCGCGAATGGCCGCAATATAGCCACCGGGGCCACCACCGATCACGATCACATCAAATTGCTTGCTCATTTTTTACTTTCTAATTTCCATGACTAAATGCCACGCTGATTACTGAAAAGACCCGACCACGCCTAACGGCGTGCGTTGGGTGTCTGATGCAGCGAAGTCAAGGAGGAGGCTTGGGCGAAGCACAAGCCGGGGGACATTCGCGGAGTCAGATACCCAATGCGCGTTGCGGGTTAAATCGAACTGCTTGGTCATAACAAATTGATATTTCAAACCTATCACCTGGGAACAAAACAAAATAACGAAGCGTCTTCTTGCTCTGTCCCACAAAGTCTTTAAATATCAAAGAGCAAACGTGCCGGATCTTCCAGCGCTTCCTTCATGGCCACCAGACCCAGCACGGCTTCGCGGCCGTCGATGATGCGGTGGTCATAGCTCATGGCGAAGTAGTTCATGGGGCGCACCACCACTTGGCCGTTTTCGACCATGGCGCGGTCCTTGGTGGCGTGCACCCCGAGGATGGCCGACTGTGGTGGGTTGATGATGGGCGTGGACATCATCGAGCCAAAGGTGCCGCCATTGCTGATGGAGAAGGTGCCGCCGGTCATTTCTTCCATGCCCAGCTTGCCGTCTCTCGCCTTGGCGCCGTACTCGGCAATCTTTTTCTCAATGTCGGCAAAGCTCATCTGGTCGGCATTGCGCAAGATCGGCACCACCAGGCCGCGCGGTGAGCCCACGGCAATGCCAATATCAAAGAAGCCGTGGTAAACAATGTCAGTGCCATCGACCGAGGCATTGAGCAACGGGAATTTTTTGAGTGCATGCACCGCCGCCTTGACGAAGAAGCTCATGAAGCCGAGTTTGACGCCATGCTCTTTCTCGAAGCGCTCCTGCATGCGCTTGCGCATGTCCATCACCGGGGCCATGTTGATTTCGTTGAAGGTCGTCAGGATCGCATTGGTGGACTGTGACTGCAACAGCCGCTCGGCGACACGGGCACGCAGGCGACTCATGGGCACACGCTGCTCCGGGCGCTCGCCCAGATTCACGGCCGGTGCCGCGACTTGAGGCAATAAAGTGGCCGCAGCCCGCGCTGGCATTGATGTAACAGCTACTGATTTTGGAGCACTCAAAGAGGCCAGCACATCGCCCTTGGTGACGCGACCATCCTTGCCGGTACCGCCTACCGAGCCTGCAGCGAGCTGGTTGTCTGCCATCAGCTTGGCAGCCGCTGGCATCGCCACACCGGCCATCGCACCACCGGTCGCCACCGCTGCAGACGCAGTGGCCACGGGTGCTGCCACGGCAGCTGCAACTGCAGCGGGCGCCACCGCTGCACCCGCCTTGGCTTCGGTGTCGATGCGGGCAATCAGCTGCTCAGCTGCCACCGTGCCACCGTCAGCCACCAGGATTTCGACGATCACACCGGCCGAGGGCGCGGGCACTTCGAGCACCACCTTGTCGGTTTCGATGTCAATCAGGATCTCATCGACGGCGACAGCGTCGCCCACTTTCTTCTTCCACTGCAGCATGGTGGCTTCGGCCACGGATTCAGATAACTGCGGAACTTTTACTTCTACGATAGCCATGGTATTTCTTTCGTTATTTGGTCAGGACTGTGCCTTTGAGCTTGGCAAAGGCGCCTTCAACCAGGGCTTTTTGCTGCTCCTGGTGCAAGTGGGCGTAACCCACGGCGGGGGACGCCGATGCGGCCCGGCCTGAGTAGCCCCGTTTCTGCCCGTCGAACATGTTTTCATAGATGTAATGCTGCACAAAGAACCAGGCGCCCTGGTTTTGCGGCTCATCCTGGCACCACACGATCTCAGTGGCATTGGGGTATTTTTTGAGTTCGGTCGCAAAGGCCTTGTGCGGGAACGGATACAACTGCTCAACGCGAATAATCGCCACGTCGTCGGCAGCGAGTTCCTCGCGCTTTTTGACCAGGTCGTAATAGACCTTGCCCGAACAGGCCACCATGCGTTTGACCTTGTCGGCTTTCAACGCCTTTTGCTCCGGAATAATGGTCTGGAAGCCACCCTTGGTGAATTCCGACAAGGGTGAGGCCGCATCCTTGGCGCGCAACAGCGACTTGGGCGTCAAAATAATCAGCGGCTTGCGAATGTTGCGCACCATCTGGCGGCGCAAGATGTGGAAAATCTGGCTCGCCGTGGTCGGCTGCACCACCTGCATGTTGGTGTCGGCACTGAGCTGCATGAAACGCTCCAGTCGCGCCGAACTGTGCTCGGGACCTTGGCCCTCATAGCCGTGCGGCAGCATCAGGGTGATGCCGTTGACACGGCCCCACTTGACCTCGCCCGAGGCGATGAACTGGTCGATCACGACCTGCGCGCCATTGGCGAAGTCGCCAAACTGGGCTTCCCAGATCACCAGGGTATTGGGTTCGTTGGACGCGTAGCCATACTCGAACGCCAGCACCGCTTCTTCGGACAGGATTGAGTCGATGACGACAAATGGCGCCTGGTTTTCAGTCACATTTTGCAGAGGAATGTAGGTGCCGACATCCCACTTTTCACGATTCTGGTCGTGAATCACCGAATGCCGGTGGGTAAAGGTACCGCGGCCGCAATCCTCGCCACTCAAGCGCACCGGGTAACCACTGGCCACGAGCGACGCAAAAGCCATGTGCTCACCCATGCCCCAGTCCACGGGGATATCACCGCGGCCCATGGCGGCGCGGTCGTCATAGACTTTTTTGACCAGGTTGTGCGCCGTCACGCTGGCGGGGATGGTGGTGATCTTTTCAGCCAGACGCTTCCACTCGCCCAGGGGAATCGCCGTGTCGGCAGCGTCGGTCCACTTCTGGTTGATGAAGGGCGCCCAATCAACAGCGTATTTGCTCTTGAAGTTGGTCAGTACCGGGTCCACGGTGTGCTTGCCCGCATCCATGGCGGCGCGAAAGGCTTTGGCCATGTCATCGCCGAGCGTGTCACCCAAGCCTTGCGCTGCCAGCTTGGCGGCATACAGGCTGCGGGTGCCGGGGTGGGCGGCAATCTTCTTGTACATCAGGGGCTGCGTCAGCGCGGGCGTGTCCTGTTCGTTGTGACCGAGCTTGCGGAAACAGATGATGTCCACCACCACGTCTTTGCGGAACTCCAGCCGGAACTCCAGCGCCAACTGAGTGGCCAGCACCACCGCTTCCGGGTCGTCGCCATTCACATGCAACACCGGCGCTTCGATCATCTTGATCACATCGGTGCAATAGAGCGTTGAGCGGCTGTCGCGCGGATCGCTGGTGGTGAAACCAATCTGGTTGTTGATGATGATGTGCACCGTGCCGCCGGTGGAGTAGCCCCGGGTTTCAGACAGCGCAAAAGTCTCCATGTTCACGCCCTGACCGGCGAAGGCGGCATCGCCATGCACCAACACTGGCAACACCTGCTTGCCGTGGGGGTCGGCGCGGCGATCCATGCGGGCGCGCACCGAGCCCTCGACCACCGGGTTGACGATTTCCAGGTGTGAGGGATTGAACGCCAGACTCAGGTGCACTGGCCCACCTGCCGTGGTGACGTCCGAACTGAAGCCCTGGTGGTATTTGACGTCGCCGCTGGTCAATTCTTCGGGCGCGGTATGGTCGAACTCGGCAAACAGTTCGGCGGGCATCTTGCCCAGCGAATTCACCAGCACATTCAGGCGGCCGCGGTGCGCCATGCCAATCACGATTTCCTGAATGCCTTTGACACCGGCCGACTGAATCAGCTCATCCATGCAGGCGATAAAGCTCTCGGCACCTTCAAGGGAAAAGCGCTTTTGCCCGACATACTTGGTGTGCAAGAACCGCTCCAGGCCTTCGGCAGCAGTGAGCCGATCCAGAATGTGCTTTTGTTGCTCCACCGAAAAGCTCGGCTTGGAGCGAATGCTCTCGAGTTTCTGCTGCCACCAGCGCTTGTGATTCTGGTCGGTGGTGTGCATGAATTGCACACCAATAGTGCCGCAATAGGTCTGGCGCAAGGCGTTCATCAGCTCGCGCAAGCTCATGCTGTTTTTGCCAAAGAAGGTATTGCTGGTGTCAAACACCGCTTCCTGGTCGGCGTCACTGAAGCCATAGGACGAAGGCTCCAGCTCTGGGATCGCGACGCGCTCGGCGCGCTTCAACGGGTCCAGATCAGCCCAACTCACGCCGACGTTGCGGTGCGCGGCAATCAGCTGCTGCACCGCGGTGCGCTTGCGCCCCATTTCAGCGTCGACGCTAGCCACCACCACCTTGGTGCCGCCCTGTTTGGCGCGCTCGGCGAAGGCATTGATGACCGGCAGGTGAGGCACGTCTTTGGCTTGGCTGCCGTCAGAGGCAGGCACATGCTGCAAGGCATCGAAATAATCACGCCAGCTGTCAGGGACACCGCCGGGATTGGCCAGGTAGTTTTCGTACATCTCTTCGACATACGGTGCGTTGCCACCAAATAGAAAGGTATTGGACTGATAGGCCTGATAGACCGACGATGCCGAATTCGCCCCTTGAGACGTTGTTTCACTCATATTGCGCTGACCTCCGTTTCCCTGAGGGAAACATGAGCTGGTTAAAGCTGTGTTTTGAAAACCTTCCGCGTCACGGCTTGACCGTTTGGCGGATGCGACTGTGGCTGGAAGGGCCCTGTGACAAGCGGCGATTGTGCCACCGCTGAATAATTGGCGTCAGCTCAAGGCTATTGAGCGCTGACAAACAAGCCGGCTTACGCAGTCACCAAGTCCTTGATCTGTTGCAACGCCGCCGGGTCGTCCATGGTGGTCAAGTCGCCCGGGTCACGGCCCTCACAAACCGCCTGCACGGCGCGGCGCAGCAACTTGCCGCTGCGGGTCTTGGGCAGCACCGTGACAAAGCGCACCCGCGCCGGTCGAGCCACCGCGCCCAGGTCACCGTCCACCAGTTTCATGATCTCGCCCTCAAGCTTCAGGCGCCCGGCTTCGTCGGCCACCAGGCTCGTGTCCTTGACCACGGCAAACGCCATGGCCACCTGGCCCTTGAGCTGATCGGCTACGCCGACCACGGCCACTTCGGCAATATTGGGGTGGGCCGAGATGCTTTCTTCGATCTCGCGCGTGCCCAGGCGATGCCCGGCGACGTTGATCACGTCGTCGGTTCGACCCAGGATGAAGTAATAGCCGTCGGCATCGCGAATACCCCAGTCAAAAGTGCTGTAAACCGTTCTGCCGGGAATGGTGGTCCAGTAGGTGCTGACGAAGCGCCCATCGTCGCCCCACACCGTTTGCAGGCAGCCGGGCGGCAACGGGCCTTCGATCGCGACAACGCCTTTCTGGTTTGGACCCTTCAGCTCTTCGCCGGTGCTTTCGTCGAGCAGCTTGACGTCATAGCCATACACCGCCTTGCCGGGCGAACCAAATTTGGTCGGCGAATCATCCACACCTTTGCAGATGCTCAGGATCGGCCAACCGGTCTCGGTCTGCCAGTAGTTGTCCACAATCGGACGCCCCAGGCCGTCGGCAATCCATTGCGCGGTCGGTTGGTCCAGCGGCTCGCCGGCCAGAAACAGCGCACGCAGCGACGACAAGTCGTATTTTTTCAGCAGTGCCGGGTCCTGTTTCTTCAGCACGCGGATCGCCGTTGGCGCGCTAAACATCACCGTGACCTTGTATTTTTCGACCAGACTCCACCAGATGCCGCCGTCTGGGCGCGTGGGCAGGCCCTCGTACATGATGGTCGCCATGCCTGCAATCAGGGGGCCGTAGATGATGTAGCTGTGGCCCACGACCCAGCCGATGTCACTGGTGGAAAAATAGGTTTCACCGGCATTGCCGCAGTAAATATGCTTCATGCTGGCCGCCAGCGCCACCGCGTAACCGCCGGTGTCGCGCTGCACCCCCTTGGGCTTGCCAGTGGTGCCGCTGGTGTAGAGCGTGTAGCTCGGGTGCGTGGCATCAACCCACTCGCACGGCACCACGGTATTGCTGTGCTTTTGCCGCAGCGCCGCCCACAGATGGTCCCGCCCAGGCACCAGATTCATGTCCACCAGAGCGCGATCCACCAGCAGCACGGCCTGCGGCTTGTGGCTGGAGAGGCGAATCGCCTCGTCCAGCAAGGGCTTGTAGGCCACCGCCTTGCCGCCGCGCGAACCGGCGTCGGCGCTGATGATCACCTTGGGCGCGGCGTCCTCAATGCGCGACGCGAGCGAACCCGAGGCAAAGCCGCCGAACACCACCGAGTGAATCGCACCGATGCGCGCGCACGCCAGCATCGCAAAGGCCGCCTCCGCAATCATCGGCATGTAGATCAGCACCCGATCGCTCTTTTTCACCCCCAGGTCCTGGAGCACCGCTGCCATGCGCTGCACCTCGGCATGGAGTTCACGGAACGAATAGACCTTTTCCTGGTTGGTCTCGGTCGAGACAAAAATAAGCGCCGCCTGCTCCGCACGGTCGTTCAGATGCCGGTCCACCGCGTTGTGACACAAATTGGTGGCGCCACCCACAAACCACTTGGCAAAGGGTGGTTTGCTGTAGTCGCAAATTTGAGTTGGTTGCACTTTCCAGTCCACGAGTTGGGCCTGTTCGCCCCAAAACGCGTCACGGTCCTCGAGAGAACGACGGTGGAATTCGGCATAGTTTGTCATTGTTTGTCTCCAGGGGTCTTAAAACTGAATTCATAATTATGAGCTTTGAACTTGCTACAAACTGACTTCGGGGGTCAGCATCGACGCGCCAATCCGCCCCGCCCTATTTGTCGTCACCGCTGGCATTGGATAATGGTCCTCATGATTACCGTCCATCACCTTGAAACCTCCCGTTCACAGCGCGTGCTGTGGTTGCTTGAAGAACTGGGCGTGCCCTACGAGCTCAAGCGCTACCAGCGCGACCCCAAGACGCGACTCGCGCCGGCCGCACTGAAAGCGATTCACCCCTTGGGCAAGTCGCCGGTCATCACAGACGGCGACGAGACCATTGCCGAGTCCGGTGCGATCCTGGAATACCTGGTCGAGCGCTACGGCGCGCAGGGCGCAGGCGAGTTGGCGCACTTGCAACCCGCCCCGAACACCCCCGAGCACCGCCAGTCACGTTTTTGGATGCACTACGCAGAGGGCTCATTCATGAACTGGCTGGTCATGAAACTGGTGTTCGTGACCATTCCAACGCAGCCCATGCCCTTTTTTGTTCGCCCGATTGCCCGCCAGTTGTGCGCGCAAGTGCAGGCCAAGCTGATCGATCCCAATATTGAAACGGCCTTGGCATTCATGGAAACGCACTTGGGTCGCCATGTCTGGTTTGCGGGTGAACACCTCAGCATCGCCGACTTTCAAATGAGTTTTGCGGTTGAAGCAGCGCTGGCGCGAGGCGGCGAAGTGGCGCGGTTTGCGCATCTGGCCGCTTACAGGACGCGTATGCAGGCACGGCCAGCTTATCAGCGCGCCGTGGCAAAAGGTGGGCCTGTGGTGATGTCCTGATACTTGCCATTTGCCACCCTGCGGCACAATCAACGCATGAAATTGACTCGAACTCACGCGCTCTTGGCAGGTATTTTTCTTGTGATTGCCTTCGGGGTTCTTGCCTTTGTCAGGCGCGGGCAGCCGGTCGAAGTGGCGGTGGTCACCCAAGGCAAGATGCAGCAATCGGTGGTCACCAGCGGCCGCGTTGTCGACATCAACCGCACCGACCTTGCCAGCCAAAGCACAGCCCGCATCGAACGCATCAGCGTGCGCGAGGGCGACCACGTCAAAGCCGGCCAGATTCTGGTGCAGTTGCGCGCTGATGAAGCCCAGGCCGCATTGGCTCAAGCCAACGCAGGGGTGCAAGAGGCGCAAGCGCGGGTGCGCCAGATTCAAACCGTGCAAGGCCCCGTCAGCACCCAGCTACTGGCGCAAGCGCGCGCCGCCAACCTGCAGGCGCAAAGGGAACTGGGCCGCAACCAGGATTTGCTGCGTCAGGGTTTTGTCTCGCAATCGCGGCTGGATGAAGCCCGGCGCGGGGCTGACGCAGCTAACGCCGCACTGCTGGCCGCCGGCGCCCAGGCGCAGGGCGACACGCCCGGCGGCGCTCAACTCGCCTTGGCACGGGCCGGACTCGACCAGGCGCTAGCCGCCCAAAAAGCCGCTGCGGCCCGCCTAGACCAGTTGAGCCTGCGCGCACCCTTAGCTGCCACCGTCATCACCCGCGCCGCCGACCCGGGCGACACCGCGCAGCCTGGCAAAGCGATCTTGATACTGGTGGGCGGCGGCGAAACCCGCATCCAGGCCAGCGTGGATGAGAAGAACCTGAAATTCCTGAAACTGGGGCAGACCGCCAGCGCCAGTGCCGACGCTTATCCCGAGCAGCATTTCAGCGCAGAACTCAGCTACATCGCGCCCTCGGTAGATGCGCAGCGCGGCACGGTTGATTTGAAGCTGCGGGTAGCGCCCGCAGTGGACTACCTGCGCCCCGACATGACGGTGTCTGTCGAAATTGTGACCGCGCAGGTGCAGAGCGCCCTGATGCTGCCCACCGATGCGATCCGGCGTGACGCCAACGGCGCCCTTTTTGTGCTGGTGAACCGCGCAGGCCGCGCCAAAGAAGTGCGGGTCCAGGCTGGTTTACAGGGCATTGGCAGCACCGAGATCACCCAGGGACTGGCCGCGGGTGAGCGCGTCATCCTGCCCGCCAGCAACGTGCGCGACGGCGACCGGGTGCGTGAGCAAAGCACGCGCGCGCCTCTGACCGGCGTACCGCCCATGCCTGGCTTCACCAGCTAAGGGCTTGTCGATGCCGGTGCGCCTCCCCTTTGCCTGGCTGGTGTGCCTGCGCTACCTGCGCGAGGGTCGCATGCAAACCGCGCTGATCCTCGCCGGTGTCACGGGAGGCGTGGCGGTGATCATCTTCCTGACCACCTTGATCAGCCAGTTGCAGGCCTCCATCATTGAGCGCACGCTGGGCAGCCAGGCGCACATTGTGTTGAAGCCGCCGCTATTGGCCAACCGCACGCTGTTGCCACCGGCCAGCACGGCGGCCATTGTGCAGCCGCGCGCGCAGCGCCTGCGATCGATTGATCAGTGGGAAGCCGTGGCGCAATTGGCCAATCAAACCAGCGGTGTGCTCGCGGTCTCGCCAGTGTTATCAGGGGCCGGGTTTGCAGCACGCGCAGACGCGAGTCAGGCCATCAACCTGCTCGGGGTCGACGCTCAAGCGTATCAACGCATTGTGCAAATGCCCAAATACCTGCGCTTGGGCCGCTTTGACGTCAGCGGTGCCAACACCGTGATCGGAGTGGAACTGGCCAAAGACCTGGGCGTGACTGTGGGTGACAAACTGCGCCTGATCGCCATGGACGGGCGCAACGACCTGGCCACGATTGCCGGTATTTTCGACATTGGCAACCGCGACCTGAACAAGCGCTGGGTTTACACCAGCATCAAGCTGGCGCAATCGCTGCTGGACTTGCCCGGCGGCATCACTGAAATTGATTTGCGTGTGACGGACCTGTTTCAGGCCGAGACCACCGCGCGTCAACTGGCGGCGCAGACCGGCCTGGTCGCTGACAGCTGGATGCAAACCAATGCGCAACTGCTGACCGCTTTAAAGAGCCAGAGCATGTCCAACAACCTGATCCGCTTTTTTGTCACAGTGATCGTGGCCGTGGGCATTGCCAGTGTGCTGGTGGTGTCGGTGGTGCAAAAGCAAAAAGAAATCGGGATCTTGCGCGCCATGGGCGCCAGCCCCGGGCGCATCATGGCGGTCTTTCTGTTGCAGGGCGGGATTTACGGCGGCGTTGGCTCGGCCCTGGGCGTGGGCTTGTCGCTGGCACTGCTGCAATTCTTCTCCAAAGTCACCCGCAACGCGGACGGCTCGCTGCTCGTCAGCCCGGAGTTGGATGTGTCGGTGGTGCTGGGCGCGTGCGCCTTGGCGCTGTTGGTCGGCCTGCTGGCGGCGGCTTTGCCCGCCCGGCGCGCCGCCAGGCTCGACCCGGTGCAGGCAATCCGGGTTTAGACCGCAAGCAGCATGGACACCATTGTCGAACTCAAACAGATTCGCAAGCGATACGGCGAAGGCACACCGGTTGAAGCTGAGGTGCTGCATGGCATCGACCTGACAATTTCAGGTGGCGAGTTCGCCGCACTCACCGGACCGTCGGGTTCGGGCAAAAGCACCCTGCTCAACATCATTGGCTTGCTAGAGAGGGCCAGCAGCGGCCGGTTGCTGATTGATGGCCGCGACACGGCCGACCTCGATGACGCGACCATCACCACCCTGCGCGGGCGCAGCATTGGTTTTATTTTCCAGTTTCACCACTTGTTGCCCGGTTTTAGCGCGCTGGAAAACGTGATGATGCCGTCCATCATCGACGCCAACTGGCCCACGGCAAAGGCGCAGGACCAGGCCCTGCGCCTGCTCGATCAGGTTGGCTTGAAAGACGCGGCCCACAAACGCCCGGCGCAACTCTCGGGCGGTATGCAGCAGCGCGTGGCGATCGCGCGGGCGCTGAGCTTGTCGCCGCGGCTGATCCTGGCCGACGAGCCCACTGGCAATCTTGACAGCCACAGTGCCAACGACATCTTTGAGTTGTTGCAAGCCGTCAACCAGCAGCAGCACTCGGCCTGTCTGATAGTGACCCATGACGCCAGACTGGCAGCACGTTGCCAGCGGCAAATTCAGATTGAGGACGGTCAATTGCTGGCGCCGGCAAGCTGAGTCAGGCAACGGGGCCGCCTCGCTGACAATATCAAATCAATAGCTGCTCACGTAATAGCCACGTGGGCCAGAGCCCTATTTGATCAAATTTTGCACAGTTTTGAAGTGCAAATGCTCGGCGCTGCGCAGCCATTCGAACGCCACCATCTCGGTCGTGACCAGCTCCGCGCCAGCGCCGGCCAGCCGGTCGAAGGCAGCGTCGCGGTTGCGCTCAGTGCGCGAGCTGCAGGCGTCGGTTACCACCCAGACTTCAAACTCGTCTTCGAGCAAATGCAGCGCGGTCTGCAGCAGGCAGACATGGGCTTCGCAACCGGCAATCACGATGGTGTTGCGCTCGGCGGGGTTGGCTGCTGGCTTTTGCAGGTGTTTGGGCAGACTGCGCGCATTGCCTGCGACCGGTTTGGCCGGCGGACGCAGCCACTCGGCCAACCCCTCTTCCACACCACTGAAGTGCATCTTGCTCAAGGTCTGCGCGCACAGTGCACGCAATTCGGGCACGTTTTCGCCCAATTTGGACGGATTCTGCTCTGTGCCCCAGATGGGAACCTCCAGCAAATGCGCAATTTGCCCCAGGCGCAGCGCATTCGCCAGCACCAGCGGACCTTCAAAAATGGCAGGCATCAACCGGGCTTGGTAATCGACCAGCACGACTTGGGATTGGGCGGCGTCTAGCAACATGGCAGGTTTCCTTCAAGAAGCGGGCATTGTCGGGCACGGGCCGATCCAAGCGCAAGCGTGGCAAGCGCAAACCCATAGGCATGTTTTTTGCATAAATGCATTTGGCAACACGCGAGAAGCTTGAATCAGGTTATTTAATTTTTGCATAGGGCGCAAGAGTAAACCCTGATGCGAAGCAATCGTACGAGGGACTAAAGTTCTAGTCGAGGATATATCCGCACAAAACTGCCATCGTCCTTTCTCTGATTCACCATTTCCACTGGAGTATTGCAAATGCATCTGAATAAATTTCAAACCTTGACCGCTGTTGTGGCCACCTTGGGCGTCTTGATGGCGCTTCCGGCGCAAGCCGGTAAGACGCTGGACGGCATCAAAGCCCGTGGCCAGGTGGTTTGCGGGGTCAACACCGGCCTGGCCGGTTTTGGTGCTGCCGACTCGGCGGGCAAATGGTCGGGGCTGGACGTCGACGTGTGCCGCGCTATCGCTGCGGCGACCTTGGGTGATGCGGACAAGATCAAATATGTGCCGCTCAATGCCCAACAGCGCTTCACCGCGCTGCAATCGGGAGAGGTGGATGTGCTGTCGCGCAACACCACTTTCACACTGACCCGTGACGCCTCTTTGGGCCTGCACGACACCGCTGTAACCTACTACGACGGCCAGGGCTTCATGGTGCCAGTCAAAAGCAAGATCAAGAGCGCCAAGCAGCTCAAGGGACAGACGGTGTGTGTGCAGTCCGGCACCACCACCGAAAAAAACCTGACCGACTACTCCAAAGCCAACGGGCTGAACATCAAACCGGTGGTGTTTGAAAAGCTTGAGGCCGCTGAAAACGCTTACTTCACCGGGCGTTGCATTGCCTACACGACCGATGCGTCCGGCCTGGCCTCAACCCGCAACAAGGTCGCCAAGGATCCCAAAGAACACATCATCCTGCCCGAGTTGATCTCCAAAGAGCCACTGGGCCCGATGGTGCGCCGGGGTGACGACGAGTGGTTTGCCATCGTCAAGTGGGTGATTTACGGCTTGCTCGAATCAGAAGAGTACGGCATCACCCAAGCCAACGTGGACGGCTTGAAGGCATCGAGCAAAGACCCCGTTGTGCAACGCATTCTGGGCACGTCCGAGGACTCCGGCAAATTATTGGGTCTGGACAAAGAGTGGATGGCACGTGCCATCAAGGCCACCGGCAACTATGGTGAGATTTTTGAGCGCAACGTCGGCCCCAACTCGCCACTGGGTCTGCCCCGTGGTGTCAACAACCAGTGGAACAAGGGCGGTTTGATGTACGCCTACCCGGTGCGTTGATCTGCGGCGCTCAAGCTGAGCAGCGCCGCCTGATGTCGCTTTGGCGATTCAAGCGGCGTTTTTTTATGGCGCCCTGTGCGGGTGCCGACCCAGTTGTTTCAGGAAGCGCTGCAGGACGTCAAGCACCATGAATTCAAAAACTCCTCCCAAGAAGAACAACTGGTCCTGGCGCAGCCAGGCCTTTCGAGGCTTGATCTACCAAATCATGGCCGTGCTCTTCATTGGCGCTGCGGTCTGGTTTCTGGCGCACAACACGCTGCTCAACATGCGGGTGCGTGGCATCAAGAGCGGCTTTGACTTCTTGACCCAAGCGGCCGGCTTCGACATTGGCGAGAGCCTGTACCCCTTTGACTCGGCCCAGCCCTACTGGCAAGCCTTTTTGGTGGGCGTGGCCAACACGCTGCGCGTGGCGGTGCTGGGCATCATCCTGGCGACCGTGCTGGGCACCTTGTTGGGCGTGGGGCGTTTTTCGCGCAACGCCCTGGTGCGCGGGCTGTGCCTGGCTTACGTGGAATTCTTTCGCAACATCCCGGTGCTGCTGCAACTGCTGATGTGGTACGTGATCTTGACCGAGGTGTTGCCCACTGCAGCTGACGCCTGGACGCTGGGCTTTTACTTTTTGAGCAAAGGCGGGCTCAACTACCCGATTCCGGTCTGGTCCATCGGGCAATTGTGGGCAGCTTTCGGCTTGATACCGGGTTTGGCGCTGGCGTGGTTTTACCGCCGTTGGGCCAAGCGTCAGTTCGAAGCCACTGCGAAGGTGCGCAGCAGGGTCTGGGTGCCTCTGCTGATCGTGATCGCGGCCAGCCTGGTCGGCTGGTTGCTCGGTGGTGCGCCCACCGAGTTGAACCGTCCGTTCAAAGGCGATTTTTCGATCGAGAACGGCGGTGCGCTGACGCCGGAGTTTCTGGCCGTGCTACTGGGCTTGACGCTCTACACCGCCTCGTTCATTGCCGAAGTCGTGCGCGGGGGCATCCAGTCGGTGCCGCTGGGCCAGAGTGAAGCCGCTGCCGCCCTGGGCCTGAGCCGTCACCAGGAAATGCGCCTGGTGATGCTGCCGCAAGCGCTGCGCGTGATCATCCCGCCGCTGACCAACCAGTACCTGAACCTGACCAAGAATTCATCGCTGGCCGTGGCCATCGGCTACCCCGATGTAGTGTCGATTGCCAACACCGCGCTCAACCAGACCGGGCGCGCGGTGGAGTGCATCGCCCTGGTGATGGCGGTCTACCTGACGACTTCACTGGGCACCGCGCTGTTGATGAATTGGTACAACAGCCGCTCCGCCATCAAAGAACGTTGACCCCAAGCCTGCACACCATGACTGCAACCATTTTCAAAC
Source organism: Burkholderiales bacterium (assembly GCA_038215405.1). Taxonomy (GTDB): domain Bacteria; phylum Pseudomonadota; class Gammaproteobacteria; order Burkholderiales; family Burkholderiaceae_C; genus Rhodoferax. The sequence goes on along the minus strand of JBBQQX010000011.1, from coordinate 8,326 downwards.
CTATCCCCGCGCGCCCTGCCCCGGTGAACACCGAAGGCCCGCTCGCCTGGGCCCGGGCCAACCTGCTGGCCGACTGGAAGACGACATTGGCCACGCTGGTCATTGGCGCCGTTTTTCTGTGGCTGGTACCGCAAATCCTGAACTGGGCGCTGTTCAAAGCGGTCTGGCGGCCCGACTATGAAGCCTGCCGGGCGGCCGGTGCGGGCGCGTGCTGGGGCGTGATCACCGAGAAATACCGCCTCATCCTGTTTGGCCGCTACCCGTTTGAGGAACAATGGCGCCCCCTGATTGCCACGCTTTTGCTCACCGGCCTCCTGGTCGCCAGTTGCATTCGAATGTTCTGGAAAGCCTGGCTGCCGCTCCTGTGGCTGGTGTTGCTGGCGGTCTTTTTCACCCTGATGTATGGCAACACCCTGGGCTTGAGCCGGGTCGAAACCGACCGCTGGGGCGGTTTGCCGCTGACGATTTTGCTGGCCTCGCTGTCCCTGGTGTTGTCGTTCCCGATTGCGCTGCTAGTGGCGCTGGGGCGCCGCTCCAATTTGCCGGCCATTCGCAGTTTCTGCACCCTCTATGTCGAGCTCATACGCGGCGTGCCGCTGATCTCGGTGCTGTTCATGGCGTCCTTCATGTTTCCGCTGTTCATGCCGCAGGGCTTCAAGATCGACGTGCTGATCCGCGTGCTGGTGGGCATTACGCTGTTTGCCGCGGCCTATTCGGCCGAGGTGATTCGGGGTGGCTTGCAGGCCATTCCCAAAGGTCAGGTGGAGGCCGCTGCCACGCTGGGGCTGTCGTACTGGCAAACCCAGCGCAAGATTGTGCTGCCGCAAGCGCTGGCAATGGTGGTGCCGGGCATCATGAACAACTTCATCTCCACCTTCAAAGACACCTCGCTCGTCACCATCGTCAGCTTGTATGAATTGACCGGCGCCATGAGCCTGGCGCTGAACTCCGATTCCAACTGGCGCCCCTTCACGATTGAAGGCTACATTTTTATCGCCCTGATTTACTTTGTGTTTTGCTTCTCCATGTCGCGCTACAGCCACTGGGTTGAAAAGCAGGTGAACAAGAGCAAGCAGCGCTGAACCCTTATCACCCACAAGAAACCCACCATGCCCGAGACTTCCACACCGCAACCGATCATCACTTTTGACAAGGTCAACAAGTGGTACGGCAACAACTTCCATGTGCTGCGCGACATTGACCTGAGCGTGGCCAAAGGCGAGCGCATCGTCATTTGCGGGCCGTCGGGCTCGGGCAAATCCACACTGATCCGCTGCATCAACCGACTTGAAGAGCACCAGCAAGGGCGTCTGATTGTGGACGGGATCGAACTCGCCGACGACGTCAAGGCCATCGACCAGGTGCGCAAGGAAGTCGGCATGGTGTTTCAGCAATTCAACTTGTTCCCGCATCTGACGGTTCTGGAAAACCTCACACTGTCCCCCATGTGGGTCGGCAAAATGCCCAAAAAAGAGGCCGAAGAAAAAGCCATGATCCAGCTCAATCGGGTGCGCATCGCCGAGCAGGCGCAGAAGTACCCGCTGCAGCTCTCTGGTGGCCAGCAGCAGCGCGTCGCCATTGCGCGCGCCCTGTGCCTCAAGCCCAAGATCATGCTGTTTGACGAGCCCACCAGCGCGCTGGACCCCGAAATGATCAAGGAAGTGCTCGATGTGATGATTGCGATGGCCGATGAGGGCATCACCATGCTGTGCGTCACGCACGAAATGGGTTTCGCCAAGGCGGTGGCAGACCGCGTAATCTTCATGGATCAGGGTCAGATCGTGGAACAAAACAACCCGCACGACTTCTTCAACAACCCGCAAAACGAACGATCCAAAGACTTCTTGTCGAAAATTTTGGGGCATTGATCGGCCGGCCCAACGGATGGCGCGTGCGGTTCAGGCGCGTCCATGACCCGCTTTGCCGTCCGGGCCTGGCTTGGATTATTATCAATTCGATAGCTACAAACCCATATTTCACGTGGGCTAGAAGCCAATTTTCCCTTAAATTTAAGGGCAAACTGACGCGCGGAACTGCCCCGGGCCCTGTCCCTGCCAGCTCTTGAAGGCGTGATGAAACGCGGGCGTGTCCTGAAAGCCCAGCAGATAGCCCACCTCAGCCACGGACATGGCGGTGCTGCTCAGGTAGTGGCGGGCCAACGCATGGCGGCTGCTGTCGAGCAGCGTCTGGTACGCCACGCCAGCCTGCGCCAGATGACGCTGCAAACTGCGGGTCGACAGGTGCAGGTCCGAGGCCACGTCGGCGAGTCTGACAGGTCCGCGCCCAAGACGGGCCGACATACTGTGACGCACCTGGGCCACGATGCCCACCTCCTGCGGATAACGCGTCAGCAGCAAGGCCTCGGCGTGCTGCTGCAACAGCGGCAGCAAGGCCTTGTTGGCTTGTGGAATCGGCCAGTCCAGCACCGCGGCCGGAAAAATGGCCCGGTTTTCAGGCGCGCCCCAGCGCACCCGCGCCCCGCTCCACCGTGCGATATGGGACGCTGTGGCGGCGTCGGTGCGGTGCGTGAACGCCATTTCAAAGTCGCCCAGCGGCTTGCCGACCAGCCACTGCGCACAGGTCTGAATGCCCGCGAACACGGATTCGGTCAACGCACCAGCCACCGGTTGGTCTGCGAAGTCATTGCGCCAGGCATAAATCATGTGGTCACCGTCGCGACTGAAGCTGGAGCGGCCCAGGTCATGCACCAGCGACTCAAAGCGCAGCACCTGTTGCAGCGCCTCGCCCAGGGTCGGGCACGCCAGCAGCAAGATGCCGTTGACGCCGTAGCTCGTGGGTTTGACTTGCTGACCCAATTGCCAACCAAACTGCGGTCCGGCCTGAGCGCAGGCCGCCTGCAGCAGCTTCAGGTAGGCGGCGATCGGGACATCGTCGTCGCCAATGGCAACGCGCCCGAGCAGCGCCTGCAGCCGCGCCTCGTGCAGCCCCGCACCGCGCGCCGCGTCCCATAGCGTGTGCGCATAGGGCGCGACCACGCGTGCAGTGGCTGCGGAGGTGGCGCGTGGCCTATCTGGACAATCAATCGAGGGCATCGGCGCGATGATAGCGGGGCAACTTTGGCACTGAGGCTGGGCGCGCACGTTTTTGCCCTTTGGAAGCTTGTGCAGCAATATCAAAATAAATAGCTGCTTGCGCATACGCCATGCGGGCCAGAGCCTAAAAACACTCATAAATTCTAAAATAACAGTTTGCCAGTCTGGCGCGATAGCACAATCAATTGGCAGCTTCGCGAAATGGCCAATGAACCGCCTTGGCCTACAGTCGGCTACACACCAACGACACAAGGAGCAAGGCATGCGACGATGGAATGGTTGGGGCGACGATGCGACCTCGATGGACCTGAGCGAGGGCGCACGCGCCATGATGAACGCGCGCCTGGGGCCGGGACTGCCGGGAGTGGACGCCACGCGCGAGTCCATGCTGGCCCAAGTCCCCGCTACGCGCTTGACCGGCGCACACCCGTTGATTCAAACCGACGCCGACACCCGTTTTGCCATGGCCCTGGGCGAGAGTTTTGCTGACTGGATCCGCAAGCGCTTTGGCGCCCTGCCCCCGGTGCCCGATGGTGTCGCTTTTCCTGAGTCTGGCGCCCAGGTGCGCGAGTTGCTGGACCTGGCCCACGCCAATCACTGGGCCGTGATCCCGTTTGCGGGCGGCACCAGCGTCGCCGGGCACCTGGACTGCCCCATCAGTGAGCGGCCGATCCTGTCGATCAACCTCGGCCGCATGAACCGCCTGCTGCACCTGGACAAGCCCAGCCAGCTGGCGACCTTTGAGGCCGGTACGCCGGGGCCCCTGGTGGAGGCGCAACTTCGCGCGCAGGGTTACACGCTGGGGCATTTTCCGCAGTCCTTTGAGTACTCCACCGTAGGCGGCTGGGTGGTGACGCGCTCCAGCGGCCAGCAGTCGCTGCGTTATGGGCGCATTGAGCAATTGTTTGCGGGCGGGCGTATGGAGTCGCCCGTGGGCACATTGGGCATCCCGACGGTTCCTGCGGCCAGCGCCGGGCCGGATCTGCGCGAGCTGGTGCTGGGCTCTGAAGGCCGCTTTGGCATCCTGACCGAGGCCACGCTGCGGGTGTCACCGCTGCCCGAGCATGAGAGCTTTCACGCACTGTTCTTCCCCCACTGGGATGCTGCCCAGGCTGGCGTGCGCGAGCTGGTGCAGCGCAAGCTGCCGCTGAGCCTGCTGCGCCTGTCCAACGGCATTGAGACCGAAACCAACCTGACGCTCGCGGGCCATGCACAGCTGATCGGCTGGCTGCAGCGCTATTTGTCCTGGCGCGGCTGTGGGGCGGACAAGTGCATGCTGATGCTGGGCGTGAGCGCCGACACCCGCACCGCCCGCCACACCCTGGTCGAGGCCCGACGTCTGCTAGCCCAGCATGGCGCTGTCTACATTGGCACCGCCATGGGCGCCAAGTGGGCCGCCAATCGCTTCAAGGGGCCGTACCTGCGCAACACCTTGTGGGAGCTGGGCTACTCGGCCGACACGATTGAAACCGCAGTCGACTGGCCGCAGGTCAAACCCCTGATGCTGGCCATGGAACAGAGCGCGCGCGACGTTTTTGCGCCCTACGGCGAGCGGGTGCACGCCTTCACCCATCTGTCGCACCTTTACCCGCAGGGCAGCAGCATTTATTCGCAATTTGTCTGGGCGACAGCAAAAGGCGGCTTTGCGCCCAACTTCGAGCGCTGGCAAAAGCTCAAGGCGGCCGTGGCGGCCACCATCGCCGCCCACGGCGGCACGGTCAGCCACCAGCACGGCGTCGGGCGTGACCACGCTGCCCATCTGGTTGACGAAAAAGGGCCGCTGGGCATGGCGACGCTGGCGCAGCTGTGTCGGCACTTCGATCCGAACAAGATCATGAACCCCGGCAAATTGCTGCAAGACGGTGGACCATGGGCGAGTTAACAAGCGGTCCCGAGCGCGCCAGCAAACTGGCGCAGCTTGACGCGCAGACCTGGGACCTGGTTGTCATTGGCGGTGGCATCAGTGGCGGTGGCGTGGCACAACAGGCCGCGCGCCGGGGTTGGCGCGTGCTGCTGATCGAGCAACGTGACTTTGCCTGGGGCACGTCGAGCCGCTCTTCCAAGCTGGTGCATGGGGGCTTGCGCTACCTCAAAGAGGGCGACATCAAGACCACCTTGCACTCGGTGCGTGAGCGCCAGCGCCTGATGCGAGAGGCACCCGAACTGATTGAGCCGCAGAGTTTCTTGTTTGCCAATTGCGCCGGGCGCAAGCCGGGCCGGTGGCTGTTTCAAACGGGCTTGATGATCTACGACCTGATGGCCGGGATGCGCGGCCATTTTTGGGCTAACCTGGCCACCACACAGGCATTGGCGCCGGGCTTGGGCCCGCCCCGGATGCGTGGCGCACTGGTATTCCAGGACGCCAAGACCGACGATGCGCGGCTGGTGTGGCGGGTGCTGATCGAGGCACAGCGCGACGGCGCTGTCGTGTTGAATTACGTGGCAGCACAGGGACTGCAACTCGATGCGGGCCGGGTGGCAGGCGTCTCGGTCCAAGACGGCTTGACCGGCCAGAACTATCAACTGCGTACCAAGGCCGTGATCAACGCCACCGGCGCCTGGGCTGACAAGTTGCGCCGCAGTGTTGGCGGCAAGCCGATGCTGCGCCCCTTGCGCGGCAGCCATCTGGTGGTGCCGTTCTGGCGCTTGCCGGTCGCGCAGGCCATCAGCCTGATGCACCCCAAAGACGGTCGACCTGTGTTTCTGTACCCCTGGGAAGGCGCCACGCTGATCGGCACCACCGACCTGGATCACCGCGCGGATATCGATGTCGAGGCGTCCATCACGCCGCAGGAGGTGAACTACCTGATCGAAGCCGTGAACGACCAGTTTCCTGCTGCGGCGCTCAAACCCCTTGATGTCAGCGCCTGCTACGCCGGCGTGCGCCCGGTGGTCGATGACGGCAAGGGTGCCGCGTCGCACGCCGCGCGCGACCATGTGGTGCTCGATGAGTCGGGCCTGATCACGCTCACCGGGGGCAAACTCACGACCTTCCGGCTGATGGCGCAGGACGCACTGGCGTTGGCTGCGGCGCATGTGGGCCAAGCGTTTGTCAAGGATGACGCCGCCATCTTCGCGCCGGTCGGGGCCTTGAATCCACGCTGGAGCGCCTCGGTGCGGCATCGGCTGGCGGCGCGTTATGGCTACCTTGCCGAAGAATTGAGCCGACACGCGACCGAGGCCGACCTGCAGACCATCGCCGGCACCCAGACCCTGTGGCTGGAACTGAGCGTGGCGGCCGAGTTTGAGGCGGTCGTGCATCTGGATGACCTGTTGCTGCGCCGCACGCGGCTGGGCATTCTGTTGCCGCGGGGCGGGCTGGACCATCTGGCACGTATTCGCGCGCTGTGCCAGGCCCATCTGCCATGGAACAATGCGCAATGGCAGTCCGAGGTCGAGCGCTACCGCGCGCTGATTGCCGCGCACTATCAACTTCCCCCGTCATTGCTGGACAAAGCACCATGAGCAAAACCTACCTGCTGGCGATCGACAACGGCACCCAAAGCGTGCGCGCGCTGCTGTTTGACCTGGACGGCAATCTGGTCGACAAGGCGCAGGTCATGATCGACAGCTACCAGTCACCCCAGCCGGGCTGGATGGAAAACGAGCCAGAGGCCTTCTGGCAAGCCCTGTGCCGGGCCTGCCAGCAACTCTGGGCCCAGACCAGCGTGCCCAAGAGTGCGATTGCGGGCATGGTCATCACAACCCAACGCGCCACCACCATCGCGCTGGACGCGCAAGGCCATCCGCTGCGTCCGGCCATCATCTGGCTGGACCAGCGCCGCGCCGACACCACGCCTAAACTCAAGTGGTGGTGGAACGCGGCATTCTCCGCCATCGGCATGCGCGACACCGTCCATTTTTTTCAAAAAGAGGCCGAGGCCAACTGGATCGCCCAGCATCAGCCCGAGCTCTGGAGCAAAACCGACAAATACCTGCTGCTCTCGGGCTACCTGAACTACCGCTTCACCGGCCGCTTTGTCGACTCGGTCGCCGCGCAGGTCGGCTACATCCCGTTTGACTACAAAAAGGGCTGCTGGGCCGCCCCGCAGGACTGGAAATGGCAGGCGATGCCGATCAAGCCGTCGATGTTGCCCGAGCTGGTGCCCGCGGGCACCAGCATTGGGCAGGTCAGCGCTGCCGCCGCGCAGGCCACCGGCATTCCAGAAGGTTTGGCCGTCATCGCCGGCGCCGCCGACAAAGCCTGCGAGGTCATCGGTGCGGGCTGCCTCACGCCCGAGATCGCCTGCCTGTCCTACGGCACCACCGCCACCATCAACACCACCACGCCGCGCTACCTGGAGGCCACCCGCTTCATCCCGCCATACCAAGCCGCGGTGCCGGGCCACTACAACACCGAAATTCAGATCACCCGGGGTTTTTGGATGGTGAGCTGGTTCAAGGAACAATTTGGCTTGCACGAACAGCAAGTGGCGCTTGCCCGCGGTGTCACCCCGGAGAGCCTGTTTGATGAATTGGTCAATGCCGTACCACCCGGGGCGCAAGGCTTGATGCTGCAGCCGTTCTGGAACCCCGGCATCAAGGTGCCCGGCCCCGAAGCCAAGGGCGCGATCATCGGTTTTGGCGATGTGCACAACCGGGCCCACCTGTACCGCGCCATCCTCGAAGGCCTGGCCTACGCGCTGCGCGAAGCCAAGGAGCGCATCGAAAAACGCGGCGGCACCCGAATCACCAAGGTCCGGGTCTCCGGTGGCGGCTCGCAAAGTGACGCCGCCATGCAGATCACCGCCAACATTTTCAACTTGCCGTGCGAGCGGCCGCACCTGTATGAAACCAGCGGGCTGGGCGCCGCGATTCTGGCCGCCGTGAGTTTGAAATTGCACCCCGACTTTGCCACTGCCATCCAAAAAATGACACGCATCGGCCAGGTGTTCCAGCCTGAACCCGCGCACGCCAGCACCTATGACCAACTCTACCGCCGCGTCTACCGCCGCCTGTACCAGCGGCTGCAGCCCTTGTACCACGACATTCGGGAGATCACCGGCTATCCAGCCAAGGACTGAGCGCGTTGTTACGATGCATCAACTTTTCAGGAGATGCGCAGATGAACCGATTCGCCTTGGCCTTGGTCGCCGCGCTTGGCCTCGCCGCAGGTCAAGCCCTGGCCTGGAGCAAGAGCATGAATCCTTGCAATAGCCTGACGAATGGGTGGGAAATTGGTGCCTTTACTCCTGCGCAAAACCTGTCAAAACTGTTATATTGCACTGCAACATTTTCAGAAAGTGAATTCATCGTGCTTTACAAGATTTACG
>JBBQQX010000010.1:0-56216 GCA_038215405.1 Burkholderiales bacterium | reverse complement strand
ATTTCCATACGGGATGGGTGAGCAATACTTAGGGTTTGTACTTTACGGGAAACTACGTATGAAGTTAAGTAGTATCGTAAGGCCATTATTTGTTTAAAGGAGAGTGCGCAGTGAACAAAATTTATCCTAATGCAGCCAAGGCACTCGATGGCATTGTCAAAGACGGCCAGTTGCTCGCTGTAGGCGGGTTTGGCCTGTGCGGCATTCCCGAGGCCCTGATTGACGCCCTGTGTGCCAGCGGTGTCAAAGACCTGACCGTCATCTCCAACAACGCAGGCGTCGATGGCTTTGGCCTGGGCAAGTTGCTGGGCACGCGCCAGATCAGCAAAATGATCTCCAGCTATGTGGGCGAGAACAAGGAGTTCGAACGCCAATACCTGGCGGGCGAGTTGCAACTGGAGTTCACGCCGCAAGGCACGCTGGCCGAGAAATTGCGCGCTGGCGGCGCTGGCATTCCGGCCTTTTACGTACGCACTGGCGTGGGCACGCTGGTGGCTGAGGGCAAGGAAGCGCGCGAGTTTGATGGCCATACGTACATCATGGAGCGAGCGCTCGTGCCCGAGGTGTCCTTGGTCAAGGCCTGGAAGGCTGACAAGAGCGGCAACTTGCTGTTCAGGCGCACGGCACGTAATTTCAATCCGGCGGTGGCGATGGCGGGCAAGATCACGGTGGTTGAAGTGGAAGAGATTGTCGAGGTCGGTTCCTTGGACCCCGACTCGGTTCACCTTGCCGGGATTTACGTGCACCGGATTGTGCTCAATGCCCATCCTGAGAAGCGCATTGAGCAAAGAACAATCACCGAAACATCGACCAAGAAAGCAGGAGTCTGATCATGGCCTGGACACGCGAACAAATGGCTGCCAAAGCGGCAGAAGAGCTTAAAGACGGTTTTTACGTCAACCTCGGGATTGGCTTGCCGACCCTGGTGGCCAACTTTGTGTCACCCGACATCGAGGTCTGGCTGCAAAGTGAAAACGGCATGCTCGGCATCGGCCCGTTTCCCACCGAAGAAGAAGTGGACGCCGACCTGATCAACGCCGGCAAGCAAACGGTGACGACGATCCCCGGTTCGTCCATCTTTGGCAGCCACGACAGCTTTGCCATGATCCGTGGCGGCAAGATCAACCTGAGCATTCTGGGTGCCATGCAGGTGAGCGAAAAAGGCGATCTGGCCAACTGGATGATCCCCGGCAAGATGGTCAAGGGCATGGGCGGTGCGATGGATCTGGTGGGCGGTGTCAAGGGCGTCGTCGTGCTGATGGAACATGTGGCCAAAAAGAAGGATGGCACGATTGATTTGAAGATACTGCCCACCTGCACGCTGCCGTTGACCGGGGTCGGCGTGGTGGACCGCATCATCACCGACCTGGCCGTGCTGGACGTGACGCCGCACGGCCTGAAAGTGGTGGAGATGGCCCCCGGCGTCACGCTCGAAGAGCTGCAGGCCAAGACGGGCGTGCAGCTGCATTAAGCAGTTTGCGTCGCTGCCCAGGATATGCGCGCAAATTCGCGCTGCAGTTGAGTGCGCACTTCCTGGTCAAAGTTCCTTAGTGAATTGCTCTGCCGTATTTCTTCCATCGAGATAGGCTGTCCTTTGCGCGCAAAAAGGATGCTGTTGCTTTTTTCCTGTGAGGCGACTTCCAGCAAATTGCCGTCAAAAGCCAGCCGGATGCGTGCGGTGAACAGGGCGTGTTGGGGATCGTCATGGTGCAGGTTGGCTACCATGACGCCTTGCGCTGAGAGCGCCTGATAGCAGTCGTTGTAGAAGCGCTGCGAACACAGGCTGGGCGCCAGCCCCGCGCTGTCAAAGCCGTCAACCAATAGCACGTCATAGCCGATGGGGTTGTTGGCTGCGGCATCACGGACAAAGTCGGCCCCGTCAGCGCAAACAAGTTCGATGCGTTGCGCATCTTCGGGCACTTCAAAGTCGTGACGCAACGCAATCACCTGCGGGTTGATCTCGACCATTGTCAGGTGTGCGCTGGGCAGGTGGCGGTAGCAAAACTTCAGCAGCGACCCACCGCCGAGTCCAATCATGGCAATGCGGGCCGGTCGGCTGTTCAACAGCAAGAACCCCATCATCGTGCGGGTGTAGTCCACCTCCAGGTGGTCGGGATGCGCACTGCTCATGCGGCTCTGCAATTGGTCCAGCGTGAAATAGAGGGATTTGTGGCCGTCCGCCGAAAAAACGAAAGGTGCATGCCCCACCGAGGTCTCGACTTTGGGTTTAGGCATCACGATGCAGCCGTGCGTCGACGCAGGATGCCCGACTTGAGCAGCGACAAGCGGTCGTTGCCGAAATACATATCGTCGCCAAAGAAGAGCGTGGGCGAGCCGAAGCCGCCACGCGCAATCACTTCTTCGGTGTTGGCTTTGAGTTGCGCTTTGATGGCAGGCTGCGCGATGCCGGCCAGAAACGCGTCACCATCAACACCGACCTGAAGGCAGATTTTTAGAAGCACATCGTCTTGCGAGATGTCTTCTTCGCGCGCCCAATAGGCTTCAAAAACAGCCGTGGCAAAGGGCAGCAGCTTGCCTTGCGGCTCCAGCCAGAGACAGCCGCGCATGGCCTTGACGCTGTTGACGGGAAAGACCCTGGGTGGAAAGACGATATTCAGACCGGCCTCGCGCGCCCAGTCCTGCAGGTCTTTGAGCATATAAGCCCATTTGGCGGGCACCGGGTTGTCGCGCATGGCATAGACGCTGGGGTTGACGGCGTTAAAAATGCCGCCCACCAGCACCGGTCGCCAGCGCACCGGCTCATTCAATTCGGCGGCCAGTGGCTGCAAGTTGTGAAACGCCAGATAGGTCCAGGGGCTGGAGCAGTCAAAGAAAAATTCAATCATGGTGGTTTTCCTTCAAATGAGTTTGTGATCACCGGCACGCACGCTCTGCGCCGTTTGTCCAAACAGGGCCTTGCGTGCGGTTTCGCTCATGGTGCCAGCGCGCAGGTCCTTGAGCAGGTCAAGTCCGCGCAGGACCGCCGGGCGCAGGAATAGCGTGTCGTACCAGCGTTTGATATGGGGAAATTCGTCGAGTGAGATGTTCTGCGCTTGATGAGTTCGGATCCAGGGGAAGATCGCCATGTCGGCAATCGAGTAGTCAGGCCCGGCCACAAACCCGCCGGTCTTTCCGAGCTGGGTATTGAGCACGCCGTACAGGCGGTCCACTTCTTTGCCGTAGCGATCAATAGCGTAGGGTACTTTCTCCGGTGCATAAAGCAAAAAATGGCCGTTTTGCCCGGCCATAGGGCCCAGGCCCCCCATTTGCCACATCAACCACTGCAGGACCTGGGCTTTAGCGCGCACATTGCCAGGCATGAAGAGGCCTGTATTCTCGGCCAGGTAGATCAGAATGGCGCCGCTCTCAAACACGGCGATCGGCTCGCCGCCGTCAAAGGGATCATGGTCCACAATGGCCGGCATACGGTTATTCGGGCTGATGGCCAAAAAATCGGGTGTAAATTGCTCGCCCTTGCCAATGTTCACCGGGACTAGCTTGTACGGCAGCTTGCATTCCTCCAACATGATGGAGATCTTCCAGCCGTTTGGGGTGGGCCAGTAATAAAAATCAATCATTGGGATTCCTTTTTCTTTGGATTCAGCATGATATTCTCCATAGCTTAGGGAGGAAATGCTCATCGATCAGATCAGCATTCCAGTGTCAAATATTGCCTTGCCCATGATAAGTGGGCCGCCAAACCGAATCAGCCATGGACGAAGCTCAGTTCGAATTCATTGAAATCCATCAGTTGGGGCTTGGCATGTTCATCGAGCTTGAGCTCGGTTGGATGTCGCATCCATTCCCCACAGGCAGCTTCAAGATTGGCTCCGAAAAGCAGCTAGAGATCATTCGCGGCCTGGGTCTCAAACGGGTTCGCTATTTTCCTGCCAAAAGCGATCCGTTGTCTGGAAAGCAAAATGGCAATGGCGCTCAACTCAAGGCGGGCGCTGGTTTGGGCGAGCAAGCCATGCCAGACACCGATGTGGAATCGGCTGAAGAGGCGCGTCTTCGCAGACATCGCAGTGAGTTGTTGAGCGAGCAGCAGCGCAACTTGATCATCTGTGAGCGCCGCTTTGTTGACGCCATTCAACACTACAAATTGGCCGTCGAGCAGGTCAGTGCCTTGCCGGGTGTCGCCGCGCAGCACTGCCTGGGTGTGGTCAGCGGGTTCGTGGGTGACATGCTGGAGGAAGGCGAGTTGGTCATTCGCCTGTTGTCTGAGGGGACCGGGGACAAGGCGTCCATGCATCCGGTCAATGTCACGGTTCTTTCTCTGTTGCTTGGTCGGTCTTTAGGGTTGCCACAGCCCGACATGATTGATTTGGGCATGGCAGCGTTCTTGCACGACATTGGAAAATCGCGGTTGCCGGACCGGGTGCGCTGGCCGGAAGACAATTTTTCAACCGCTGAATACAGTCTGTACCAGGAACATGTCGCGCAAGGTGTCGCTCTGGGTCAACGCATGGAGTTGAGCGCAAGCGCCCTGCAAGCCATCGCTCAGCATCATGAGTCGGTGGACGGCAGCGGTTTCCCGGGCCGGCACAAGGGCGACAGTTTGTCCACGCTTGGCAAGATATTGTCGCTGGTCAATCAGTACGACAACATGTGCAACCCCAGTCGGCCAGCGGCTGCCATCACCCCGCACGAAGCCCTGGCGCTGATCTTCGCCCAGCTGAAAACCAAATTTGACAGTGTGACCTTGAGTGCCTTTATCCGCATGATGGGGGTTTATCCGCCAGGCTCCGTGGTGCAATTGGTCGACGATCGTTTTGCCCTGGTGGTGTCGGTCAATTCCACACGGCCACTCAAGCCCCAGGTGATGGTGTATGAACCTCGTGTTCCAAAGCACGAGGCACTGATTCTGGATTTGGAACATTCACGTGAACTTGGCATTCGGCGCAGTCTTAAGCCGGCGAGTTTGCCGCGAGATGCGATGGATTACCTGTCGCCGCGACAGCGGATTTGTTATTTTTTTGAAAATTCAATTGATTCGCCTTCGGGCGAGGTTGGTTCGTGACGCCCGCAGGCTGGGCACCTTTGATTGACGGCTTGATTGAGGCCGTCTGGCTGGTTGATCCGCTGAGTCTGCGCATCATTGCGGTCAATTGCGCAGCGACCGACTTGGTGGGAATGGCAGCAGACGATTTGGTGGGCAAGCCTGCGATCGAGCTAACTGCCACGCCGCAAGACCAGTTCTTTTGGGAAGACGTCGCCGCTGGTCTGGTCGATGGCATTCACTCGGAAACCCTGCTGCGCGCGGCTAATGGCCTTGCTGTGCCGGTGGAGCGCCGTGTCAGCCGGGTTTGGCCTGAAAACGGTCTGGCGGTATACGTCGTTGGTATTCGCGATTTGCGTCAACAGCGGCGCACCGAGGATGAACTTGAAAACCTGGTGGCAGAGCTGCGGGCCACGCTTGAATCGACCGCAGATGGCATTCTGGTCACGGACCGAAGAGGCCACATCTGCAACTACAACCGTCATTTTGCAGCCATGTGGGAGGTGCCTGAAGCGTTGCTGCTCAAGCGCAATGACCGGGCCTTGTCGGCCCATCTTGCATCGCGGGTGTTAGATGCCGCTGCGTACGAGAAACGGCTCTTGGAGATTGACGATAGCCCCTTGTTGGAGAGCGCCGACCTATTGGTCTTGACCAACGGGCGTCTGCTGGAAAGGGTGTCGCGGCCGCAATACTGCAAAGGGCAAGCGAGCGGGCGCGTGTTCTCGTTTCGGGACATCACACAAAGCGTTGACGCCCAATCCAGGCTGCGTTTGGCTGCCAAGGTGTTCGAGTCAAGTGCGGATGCCATTTTGATCACGGACCCTGGTTTGATGATTCTCGCGGTCAATCCAGTCTGCGAACGCTTGACGGAACTCTCTCAGGCCCAATTGCTGGGGGCAACAGTTGACAGTCTGTTTCAAGACACCCATGACCCTGAAGTTCTGGTGCGCGCCGAACAAGTGTTGCGCGATGTGGGCATTTGGCGCGGACAGGTGTGGCTCAATCGGGTCGGGCGAGTCGCCTGTGCCGTTCATTTGTCCTGGGTGCTGGTGCGTGACGATCAAGGTGTTGTTCTGCACACCATTGGCTTCTTCAAGGACCTGACCGAAGAGTTGGCGGCGCAGGAACGCATTGAACAGCTTGCCTATAGCGATGCCCTGACCGGTCTGCCCAACAAACTGCTGTTGTCGCAGCGGGTCAGCTTCGCCTTGCGCATGGCAGAACGTCACGGCTCTCAGTTTGGCGTTTTTTTTCTGGATCTGGACCATTTCAAAAACATCAACGACTCGATGGGGCATGTGTTTGGCGATCGGGTTCTGGTCGAGGTGGCCGAGCGCATCAAACGTTGTTTGCGTGACGCCGACACCTTGTGCCGGCTCGGCGGCGATGACTTTGTCATCTTTGTGCAGGAGATGGACGCCCGTGGCGCGGAAGTGTTGGCGCACCGCATTCTGGACCTGATGGCGCAGGCCTTCATGATCGAGGAGACGAGCTTTTCGGTGGGCTGCAGCATAGGCATCGCGCTTTACCCGGCCGATGGTCGATCCCTGGACGAATTGATCAAGTGCGCAGACACCGCGATGTACCTGGTCAAGGAACGCGGCCGCGGCAGTTTCCGTTTCTACCAGCCGCAGATGAATGTTGATTTGCTGTCACGCATGAAAATGGACCATGCCATGCGCCGTGCCATGGAGCAGGGCTTGTTTCACCTGCACTACCAGCCCCAGATTTCTCTGGCCAACGGACAGTTACTGGGTGTGGAGGCGCTGATCCGTTGGTCAGACAGCGAGTTGGGCCATGTGTCGCCCGTGTCGTTCATTCCTTTGGCTGAGGCATCGGGCTTTATCATCACCATTGGCACCTGGGTGCTCAAGGAGGCGGTGGGGCAAGCGGTTCTCTGGCATAAGTGTGGCAGGCCGGTGACGGTATCCGTCAATGTCTCCGCCTTGCAGTTCCAGCAAGCTGATTTTGTAGAAATTGTTGCCAATGTTCTGAGCGCTTCGGAGCTGCCGCCCCACTTGTTGGAGCTTGAACTGACCGAGTCCATTCTGGTAAGGGACGCGAATGAAACCTTGAGCCGATTGCACGCCTTGGCGGCGCTGGGTGTCGCCTTGTCGATTGACGACTTTGGCACTGGCTATTCGAGCTTGGCCTACCTGAAGAAATTTCCCATCTCCAAGCTCAAAATCGATCGCTCTTTTGTCATGGGATTGCCTGACGATGAAGGTGACCGCGCCATCGTGAGCGCGACCATCGGTATGGCGCGCGCCCTGAAACTGAAAGTGGTCGCTGAAGGCGTCGAAACCGTTGCACAAAGAGACTACCTGGCAGGGCTTAATTGCGAGTCCTTTCAGGGTTTTCTGTGCTCGCCCGGACTTCCCGCCGATCAGTTTGAGCGCCTGATGGCATCATTGCCGCAAGGCTAACGCTGCTACGCGCCGCTCCTCGTACGGCTTCAAAGGCTGGTCAGCCCGCGGTACAGCATGTAAGCCGCCAACAGGTACAGGATGCTTGCAAAGATGCGTTTGAGTTGTTTCACCGGCAGCGTATGCGCGGCGCGCGCGCCCAGCGGTGCTGTCAGGACACTGCAGGACGCAATCACGCCCAGCGCTGGCAGCCAGATATAGCCCCATGAATACCGCGGCAGGTCTTGCACACCCTGGCCGCTGATGACGTAGCCCACCACGTTCGCCAGGGCGATCGGAAAGCCCAGTGCAGCAGAAGTCGCCACCGCATTGTGCATGGCGACGTTGCACCAGGTCATGAACGGTACGCTGACAAAGCCGCCGCCAGCCCCGACCAATCCCGACAGAAAGCCGATGACGCCGCCAGCGCCCACCAGACCGCCCGTGCCCGGCACCTGCCGCGTAGGCTTGGGCTTTTTGTCAAGAAACATTTGGGTCGCGGAAAAACTGACAAAAGCGGCAAAAAACAGCGCCAGCCAAGAGCCTTTGAGCAGGGCAAAAACGCCCAGGCTGGCCACAGCGCCGCCCAAGATGATGCCCGGCGCCAGGCCTTTGACCAGATCCCAGCGCACGGCACCGCGTTTGTGATGGGCGCGCACGCTCGACAGTGAGGTGAACAAGATGGTGGCCATGGAAGTGGCAATAGCCATCTTGACTGCCAAGTTCGGAGCCACCCCGCGCCCGGTCAGGATGATCGTGATGAAGGGCACCATCATCATGCCTCCACCAATGCCCAGCAAACCCGCCAAAAAACCAGTGCCCAGCCCTAAGAGCGCGAGTTCGATGATCAGGGTGGGTTCAAAAGTCATGCAAAAGGGGGGAGGAGAAAAGGTGTCTGCAGTGTCACCGGACCGGCATCCTGAACCGGGGTTCAGGTGGGCGAGGTCAACCGGTCATTGGGTTCATCTAACGCGAGACGATCACGCTTGACCAGTGATATTCCAAGCCCGGGCTCTAAGAGCATTGGTTCAAGGAACTATAAAGCCCGGCGAACACTGCAGACGAGATTATTGTAGAGCCTCAATCGCAGTTGTGCACAAAAAATTAAGCGATCAAAGCAGGCGACCGTCCGTGCCCAGCGCGGCATCAAGTCGCTCCAGCAGTGAGGCCAGCTGAACGTCGTTGTCCGGCCCGGGCGTGCCTTGATCTGGCCTGCCCTGCGCATTGAATGAAGACGCGTTTGCTGGCGTCTGCGTGAGGCTTGGGCTCTTGTCAGCCAGATCAAAAGCCAGGTTGAGCGCGGCCAACACCGCAATGCGATCGCGCGCCCGGACTTTGCCGCTGTCGCGAATCTTGCACATGGCGGTGTCAACCTTCTCCACGGCGTCCAGCAAACGGGAATCGCCCCCGTCGGGACAGCCCAGCAGATAGGCTTGGCCCATGATTTGAACTTCGAGCTGTTTCATTCAGTCCCTTTGGGCGCTGGGTTCCCGGTTGCGTCCGGTAAACGTTGCAGCAGTGCGTCAACCCGGGCGCGGGCCGCGTTGAGTCGTGATTTGAGGGAATCACGCTCTTGAGAAAGCGCATTGACCTGCTCGCTCAGCAAGGCGTTGGTGCGTTGCAGTTCTTCGTGGCGAACAAGCAAACGCTCGACACGTTCGGCGATTTGGTCGATTTGAGAGGGGTTCGACATAGACGGTTATTGTAGGGTTTGCAAAGGCGCTCGGTTGTAGAATCCACCGCGTTGGTGCTCGCGGTGTGGTTCACACGCCGCAGTTCAACGGGAAGCAGGAGGTCACGCCGTTCGCACTGAGCTTGTCAAAGTGCCGAACGGTCTGGCTAACCTGCGCTGCCCCCGCAACGGTAAGTGGACGCGTCGCAAGACGCCGCTTCCATCACAGCCACTGAGCGTTCTGAACACGCGCTTGGGAAGGCGATGGAGGTTGATTCCACCAGCCCGGATACCGGCCAACACGGTGGTTGCACGCCTGGCGTGAAACCGTGACGCTCAGGCACTGTCGGGGACGACGGTGAGGGCTTTTTGATGGTTCCTTTCTCAACTATGAAGACTTCTGTATTTTCCAGGCGCGGTTGCGCACCCGTGCGCCTTGGCGCGTCTGCTTTGGCTGTTCTTGCCGCTTTTTCGTCTTCCTCGGTGCTGGCACAGGGCCAGACTGAAGTGGTGCTTCAAGAGGTGGTGGTGATCGCCAGCCGTGTTCCTCAGCCTGTGACCGATGTGGTTGCCGATGTCAGCATCGTTAGCCGGGATCAGATCGAGCGCTCCGGTGCCAGTAACGTTGCTCAATTGTTGGTCATGCTGCCGGGTTTGCAGGTCATTAGCCATGGAGACACCGGTCGGATCTACATCCGTGGCGCGGATGCCCGCATGACCGCGCTCTATGTCGACGGTGTGCGTGTGGATTCACAGGACGGTTTGATGCTGGGTGGCGGCGTGCCTTGGGGCTTGGTGCCCGTGGCGCAAATTGACCGCATCGAGGTGCTCAGAGGGGCGGCCAGTGCGGTCTATGGGTCTGACGCCATGGGTGGCGTGATTCAAATATTCACCCGTCGAGGTGAGTCAGGGTTTGCCCCGTTTGTGCATCTGGGGGTGGGCAGTTTTAATCAGAAGAAGCTCGAAGCCGGGTTCAGTGGTGCGCAAAGTGGCTGGGACTATGCACTCAGTGTTGGCCGAGAGGACAACGATGGCTTCGATACGCGCCCGGATCTGGCTCATACACCTGACCGTGAAGCCAGTGCCAGTCGAAGCGGCAGTCTGCGTCTGGGTTATCAGTTGTCAAGGGCTCACCATATGGAGCTGACTGCCCTGGACAGCCAGTTGGATTCTCACTATGTGCCTTGGAATGGTGGCGCAGACATCAATGTCAAAAGCAACTTGACTACGGCAGCGGTGAACTGGAGTGCGCAATGGACAGATGCTTACAGCACCCGTTTTAGCCTGTCGCAAAGCCGCATTGCCAAAAGCGACAACGCGCCCAATGATTTCAAGACCGATTTGCAGACAGCGCTGTTTGAAAACAATCTGCGTCTGGGTGCTGGCACTTTGACGGCCGTTCTGGAGCAGCGGCAGGATGACTTTGAGGCCCAAGCCACCGCGTGGGACCCCGCTTTCAAGGGTTCACGAACGCAAAACGCGCTGGCGTTGGGCTACGGGGCCAATTACGGCCAACACGCGGTGCAAGTGAACGTTCGCCAGGACAACGACAGCCTGTTCACCTCCAAGCAAACGGGTGCTTTGGCTTACGCCTACACCTTTGCGCCGAACTGGCGCGCTAATGCCTCGACCGGTACGGCTTTTCGGGTGCCGACGTTGGAACAGATTTATGGACCGTATGGTGATGCCAAACTGGCACCTGAGTCGAATCGAAACCACGAGCTCGGGGTCAGTTATGCCTCGCCTGAGCGTTCGTTCAAGGCCGTGGTGTACCGCAACGACATCTCGAACATGATCAGTTCCAGCCAGACACTGAGCACTTGCTCAGCGGGTTTCTTCTGCTATTACAACGTCGGGCAGGCCCGCATTCGGGGGATGACGCTCAGCGGTGTCCAAAAGGTGGGTGCGTATGAGATGCGGGCCTCTCTGGACGCGTTGGACCCCGTCAACAGCGTGACCGGCACGACACTCAGCCTGCGCGCCCGCAAAACGCTGACCCTGGCTGTGGATCGTCGTGCGGCTGCCTGGCGCTTGGGCGGCGAATTGCAGGCTGTGGGCGAGCGATTTGACAATGCCGCGAACACCATCGTGCTGCCCGGCTACGCGCTGCTGAACCTGAATGCCAGCACGCAGTTAGCCAAGGATTGGCAGCTGGTCATGCGCCTGGACAATGCCGCCGATGTTCAGTACCAGCAGGTGGGCCAGATCGCCACGCCCGGACGCACGTTTTATGCAGGCTTGCAGTGGCAGCTGCGTTGAGGTCTGCGTGATACCGCCTTTAGCTACCCAACCCCTCGGCCCGCAGCGCATCGTCTGCCTGACCGAGGAAACGACCGAGTGGTTGTACCTGCTGGGGCAGGAGCGGCGCATCGTCGGCATCTCTGGCTACACGGTGCGGCCGCGCCGGGCGCGGGACGAGAAGCCCAGGGTGAGCGCGTTCACCAGCGCCAAGATCGACAAAATTTTGGCGCTGCAGCCAGACTGCGTGCTGGGTTTTTCCGACATGCAGGCCGACATTGCCAGCAGCCTGATTTGCGCTGGCGTGCAGGTCACGGTCTTTAACCAGCGCAGCGTGGCCGAGATTTTCTCGGTGCTGTACCAGGTGGCGGCCATGGTGGGGCAGGGCGAGCAGGGGTTGACGTTGATCGCCACGATGCAGCGCGAATTGGCGAACCTGGCCGAGACTGCAGCTGCATTGCCGCGCCGGCCCAAAATCTACTTTGAAGAGTGGGATGCGCCGCACATCAGCGCCATCCAATGGGTGTCCGAGCTGATCGGCATTGCCGGTGGCGACGACATTTTTCCTGAACTGGCCGCGCAGTCGCTCGGCAAGAACCGCATCATTGCCGACGGCAGCGAGATTGTCCGGCGCAATCCCGACATCATCATTGGCTCGTGGTGCGGCAAGAAGTTTCGCGCGCAAAATGTGGCGGCGCGTCCGGGTTGGGGCGAGGTCATGGCGGTCAAAAATGGGCAGCTGTTCGAAATCAAGTCGGCTGACATCCTCCAGCCTGGCCCGGCGGCGTTGACCGATGGCGTGGCGCATCTGCACCGCATCGTGACGGCCTGGAGCAAGCAGCATGGATAGACTTTCACCCGTCGCGCGCCGGGATACCCTGAGGCCGGTCTATTGCCAAAGTAGCCGAGAAATTTATAAGAAATATGTCCCTAGCCCGCGTGCAGAAAGCGCGAGTAGCTATTGTTTTGGAAGTACCTTCCGGTGTGCTGTTTCGTGCACGCCGGGCTTGCCGCAGACCTTGAGGAAGCCATCATGATCTTGCGCCCGCTTGGCTTGATTCGCCGTTGCTTGGGCAGTGCACTGTGCCTGCTGTTGTGCGGTCTGGGCGGCTGGGCGCAGGCCCTGCAGGTCACTGACGACCGGGGGACCAACGTGATCTTCAGCCAGCCGCCGCAGCGCATCGTCAGCCTGTTGCCGTCGCTGACGGAGACCGTGTGCGAGCTGGGCCAGTGCGCGCGCCTGGTCGGCGTCGACCGAAATTCGAACTACCCGGCCAGCGTCACCAAGCTGCCGCAAGTCGGCGGCGGGCTGGACCCCAACATTGAAGCCATCGTGGCGCTCAAGCCCGACCTGGTGCTGATGGCAACCTCGTCCCGGGTCGGGGAGCGCCTGCAGTCGCTCGGTCTTAAGGTGTTGGCGCTGGAGCCCAAAAGCCACGCGGACGTGCGCCGTGCGATTGAAACCCTTGGGGGGGTGCTGGGCGTGCCGGACGCTGGGCACCACTGGCGCGTGATCGACGCAGCGGCGTCTGCCGCAGCGCAATCTCTACCTGTCAAATTAAAAGGAACACGGGTCTACTTTGAGGTCAACAGCGCGCCTTACGCCGCCGGGGAGAGTTCGTTCATTGGCGAGACGCTCTCGCGCCTTGGGCTAAAAAACATCGTGCCCGCCAGCCTGGGGCCGTTCCCGATGCTGAACCCCGAGTACGTGGTGCGCGCCAAACCGGACGTGATCATGCTCGGTGACTACAGTGATGCTGCTTTGGCCGCGCGCCCC
Organism: Burkholderiales bacterium; assembly: GCA_038215405.1. Classification (GTDB taxonomy): domain Bacteria; phylum Pseudomonadota; class Gammaproteobacteria; order Burkholderiales; family Burkholderiaceae_C; genus Rhodoferax. Next base: position 43,125 of record JBBQQX010000010.1, on the reverse strand, counting down.
GGCTGGGCGGCCTTGCGCGCCATTCAGTTGCAGCGCGTGTGCTCTTTCACCCCGGCGCAGGTGGACGTGCTGGTGCGTCCGGGGCCGCGCATGGCCGAAGGGGCCCGCCTGATGGCACAGTGCTTGCTGGACAAGGCCCCATGACGGACATTGGCCGCCAAGGTCGCGCTGCCGATTGGCTGCTGCTTGGCCTGCTGGCCGTTGGTGTGCTGTTGCTGATGTTGGGTGCCAGCGTCGGTAGCACCGGACTTGAGAGCGTATTCAAAGCCTGGAGCGACCCGGTCGCGCTGCAAATTGTCTGGGACATTCGCCTGCCGCGCACGCTCGGGGCCTGGGCCGCCGGGGCTTTGCTGGGGCTGGCCGGGGCGCTGGCGCAGGGCCTGTTTCGCAACCCGCTGGCCGACCCCTATTTGCTGGGCAGTGCCTCGGGCGCGTCGCTCGGAGTGGCGCTGGCGCTGATTGTGTTGGGTGTCTCGCCCTTTGCCTCCCCGTGGTTGGTGCGCCTGGGGCTGACCGGCGCCGCCTTTGTGGGCGCGGTCGCTGCGGTGCTGCTCACGCTGGTGCTCGCCCAAGGCGTGCAGCACACGCTGCGCTTGCTGCTGGCGGGTGTCATCGTCGGTGTGGTGCTGGGCGCAGTGACCTCGTTGCTCATGCTGATGAGCCCGCAGGTGATGCAGTCGATGCAGGCTTTCATGCTGGGCAGCACCGGCTTTGTCGGCTGGAGCGCCTGGGTCCTGATGGTTGGCGTCTGGCTGGTTTGCATGGCAGTTGCCTGGGTGCTGAGCCCAGTGCTCGATGGGCTTGCGCTGGGCGAGGCCACCGCCGCCAGCCTGGGGCTACCCCTGACGCAGATGCGCGCCGCTCTGGTGGCGGTACTGGCCCTGGCTACCGGGGCGGCGGTGGCGCAGACTGGCTTGATTGCCTTTGTCGGTCTGGCGGCGCCGCACCTGGTGCGCTCGGTCACCAAAACCACGCATCGGCGTTTGATCTTTCTCTCGAGCCTGATGGGCGCTGCGCTGCTGATGGCGGCTGACGTGCTGGCCCGCAGCCTGCTCGCGCCGCAGGAGTTGCCGGTCGGTGTGCTCACAGCGGTGCTGGGGGGCGGCTATCTGCTGTGGTTGATGCGGCGCAGCACGCGCTCAGCGTCGGGAACCAACCTGTGAATGACGCTATGCATTCGATAGCTATTAACGCAGTTTCCATAAGGGCTAGCCTTGGGAATGTTCAAATATTGCAGGACATTGACCTGGCCTTGCCTGCCGGATGTTGGACCAGCATCGTCGGGCCCAACGGGGCCGGTAAGTCCACCTTGCTCAAGGTGCTGGCTCATTTGTTGCTGCACACCGGCAGCGTCAGCTTGCTGGGGCAGGCGCTAAGCACCTTGCCCGCGAAAAAGCGGGCGCAGCAACTTGCGTGGTTGGGGCAGAACGAGGTTACCGGCGATGATCTGACCGCGTGGGACGTGGCGATGCTGGGACGCTTGCCGCACCAGGCCTGGCTGGCCGCGCCAAGTGCAGCAGATCACGCCGCCGTCGAGCAGGCCTTGCGCGCCACCCAGGCATGGGACTGGCGCGGCCGCACGCTCGGGCAACTCTCGGGCGGTGAGCGCCAGCGTGTGCTGCTGGCCCGGGCCTTGGCCGTGCAGGCGCAGGTGCTGCTGATGGACGAGCCGCTGGCCAACCTGGACCCGCCGCACCAGGCCGACTGGCTGCAGATGGTGCGCTCCCTGGTGGCGCAAGGCAAAACTGTGGTCAGTGTGTTGCATGAGATTTCAATGGCGCTGCACGCCGACGAGATGGTCATCATGGCGCAGGGCAGTATCAGACACCAGGGCGCTTGCGGCGATGCTGCCACGCACCGGGCGCTCGAAGAAGTTTTCGACAACCGCATCAGCATTCATGCGCTGGGGGATCAGTGGGTGGCGTTGCCCAAGCTGGGTCAGACATCAGCCCCAGCCGTGCCCGCGCCATCACGGCCGCTGGGTTCAACAGTATCGTTGTAGCGGCCCCGCCCTGCCTGGGCTGGCCACGACTGGGGCATCAGGGCTGCTGGATTTCGATCATGATCTCGTTGCGTCTGAACATCGGCAGCGTCCAGGGCGGGTTGTAGCGTGCCAGTTGCGGGCTGCCCAGGCTTTGTGTTTTTTGCGCCAGCAGCCGAGCCATCAGTTCATCGGTCTTTTCCTGAACCCTGGACTCGGTGTTGAAGCCGCTGTACTTGAGCACGGCCCAGGTCTTGGCCGGTACTTGTCGCAAGGTCACGGCCGCGTTGTTGGGTTTGGGTAGGCTTGCCAGTGTGTACTGGCTGGGCATCACAAAGTGAACCCGCCAGCGCTTGGCGCCTTGCATTGAGGGCGTCGTTGGCGCTCCTGGCGCCGCCGAGGCCAACGGCTCGATCGCCACCGGCGCCGTCATGGCGATTTTTTGCGGGGCGGCGGCCATCGGCTCGAGCGTCACTGGCGCGGTCATGGCGATCTTCTCGGAGCCGGGGCTTGGGCCTGCGAGGCCCGACTGGTTGTTGCCAAAGATGTAGTCGGCGATGGCCCGAAAGCCCTGGCTGGAGGCTGCGTCCATATCGCCTTCCACCGTGGTCTCGGCGACGATGAAAGCGGGGTAGCGACGCAACTCGATCCCGTCCTGTTGGGACAAGGTTTGAAATTTCGGCTCTTCCGTGGCCATGGCGTATTCTCCGAGTAACAGGCCAATGGCCAGAAAAATGAGGGGGCGTAAGCTAATGTTCATAAGAGTAGGTCAAATAAATACTAATCAGTTCAAAATAATACCATTTTGACCAAATTGTTGGGTGATGCGCTTTCAGCAACCCGCGGTGGGTAAGGCTATCGACCTGCCAGCCTGCCTGGCCCCGGGGCTGTGAACATCAAGCAGGATCAGTCCACCTCAATCCGGTCGCGCCGGTTCACACGACATGGCGTTGACTCAAGCCACAAAGCTGATGTGCCGGGGGGCGATGACGCTCATGAACGCGCGACCTTTTAATGGGGCGGCGCGCTCTTGTCTTTGAAGTCGCAGAACTGGCTCACCGCACACTGCCAGCACAGCGGTTTGCGCGCCTGGCACACATAGCGCCCATGCAGAATCAGCCAGTGGTGGGCATCGACCAAATACGCAGGCGGTATCCGCTTAAGCAGCAGCTGCTCCACTTCAAACGGGCTTTTGCCTGGCGCCAGACCGGTACGGTTGGCGACGCGAAAGAGGTGGGTATCTACTGCCATGGTCGGCTCGCCAAACGCCACGTTCAGGATGACGTTGGCGGTCTTGCGCCCCACGCCGGGCAAGGTTTGCAGCGCCTCGCGCGTGCGTGGCACCACAGCGCCGTATTGGTCTATCAATAGCCTGCAGCTTTCCATCAGGTGGCGCGCCTTGGCGTGGTACAGGCCAATGGTCTTGATGTAGCTCTCGAGCCCCTGCAGGCCCAGGCCCAGCATTTTTTGCGGCGTATGGGCCACCAGAAACAGGCGCCGCGTCGCCTTGTTGACGCTCACGTCAGTGGCCTGGGCTGACAGCAGCACGGCCACCAGCAGCTCAAACACGCTGCTGAATTCGAGTTCGGTTTGCGGCTGCGGGTTGGCCGCTTTCAGGGTGGCAAAAAAAGATTCAATGGCAGCAGGCGTCATGAGCGGATGATACTTTGCGTGTCAATGGCCGGGGCCCACTTGGCGTATGAGCAACAGGTGGACGGATGCGAGAAATGAATCGAGGCTGGACGTGCCACCCTATTGGTGAACCATGAGTGCGTAGGCAATCGGTCACAATTTACCCCAAATCAATTCTCCTGAAAGCTGGAATTTCATGCAATTTGCCGACCGTCTGAGAAATGTTGAAACCTCCGCCATTCGTGAGCTCTTCAAACTGCTGGGCAAGCCCGGCATCATCAGCTTTGCCGGCGGCTTTCCGGACCCGGCGCTGTTTGATGCTGCAGGGATTGCGCAAGCGGCGCAGGCGGTGCTCACGCACAACCCCGGACCGGTGCTGCAATACGGTGCCACCGAGGGCTACCAGCCCTTGCGCGAAGCCATCAGCAGCTTCATGGCGGGCAAGGGCAGCAGCGTCAGGCCTGAAGGACTGATCGTCACCACCGGCAGCCAGCAGGCGCTGGACCTGATCGGCAAAACCATGATCTCGCCCGGCGACAAGGTGATTGTGGAAGCACCGACCTTTTTGGCCACCATTCAGTGCTTTCGGCTCTATGGCGCCCACATCATTGGCGCACCGATTGATGCCGACGGCGTGGATGTGGACAAACTGGAGGCGCTGATCGAAGAACACAAGCCCAAGCTGGTCTACCTGATTCCCACCTTTGGCAACCCGAGCGGTGCCACGCTCAGCCTGGCGCGGCGCCAGCGCATTCTTGAGATCGCGGTGCGCACGCAAACCCTGGTGGTGGAGGATGACCCCTATGGCGAGTTGTATTTTGACCAGCCGCCGCCACCGAGCCTGCTGGCGCTGAGCGATGGCGTGGCGGGCAGCCGCGACTGGCTGGCGCACTGTGGCAGCTTCAGCAAGATACTGAGCCCGGGCTTGCGCGTGGGCTGGCTGATTGCACCGCCTGCGCTATTGGCCAACGCCACCATGTGCAAGCAGTTCAGCGACGCCCACACCAGTAACCTCACGCAAGCGATTTGCGCGCATTACCTGACCATGAATCGCCTGGACGCCGCGTTGGCTGTGGTGCGCCAAACCTACGCCGAGCGGGCACGCGTCATGGCCGAATCGCTGCGCCGCGAGCTGGGCGATGCGATTGCGTTCAATCGGCCGCAGGGTGGCATGTTCTTCTGGGCCAGATTGACCGGGGCGACCGGCAAGGGCAGCAATGCCCCCGACTTTGCCAAGCGCGCCATTGACCAGGGTGTGGCCTTTGTGCCGGGTGCGCCATTTTTTGCGCATGACCCCGATCTGAGCACGCTGCGCCTGAGCTTTGCCACGGCCGATGTCGCCAGAATTGAAGAGGGCATCGGGCGGCTGGCGCAGGCGCTGTAGCCGATGGGGCAGAAATTTATAAGAAATTCGGCCGTGGCCCTTATGCAATAAGCGTAAGCCGCTATTAAAAAGTGACTAAAGCCATGATATTCAACAAGACTGACGCGGGCCGGGCCGAGATCGCCGGCCGCAGCCACAACCTGAGCGCCCTGCAGCGGCGCGTGCTGATCCTGGTGGATGGCAAAAAAGCGGTGAATGCGCTGCAGGCCTTTGTGCGAGTGGGAGAGTTGGAGTTGGCACTGGATCACTTGTTGCATGAAGGCCTGATCGAGGCCACGGCGGGCAGCAGCGGCATCAACAGTGCCACCAATCTGCAGGCGCCAGCCGCCCCCGGTTTTGTGGCCGCCGAGGTGGCCGAGGCGCCCCGACCCGCCACCAGCGTGCAAGAGTTTGTCAAAGTGCGCCAACAGGCCTCTGGCTTTGTGCAGGAGAAGCTGGGAGCAGCTGGCGATCCCATTTGCCAGGCGATTGACCGGTGCGATAGCCCGGCCGAGCTGCGCAAAATGCTGCGTGGCGTGGAAATTTTTGTTGGCCAGCGCATGAGCCCAGAGACGACCCAGGCGTTTGCGCGCCATTTTGGCGCCTTGCTGCTGTAGCCACCGCCGGGTGGCTGGGCGCTGTTACTTGGCCAAGAGCGAGTTGACGCCTTGCAGGTCTTCAGCCTGGAGTGTGCCGCTGGCCTGGCGCAGTTTCAGGCTGCCCAGCAGCACGTCGTAGCGCGCCTTGGCCAGCTTGGCCTTGGTGTCATACAACTGGCTTTGTGAATTGAGCACGTCGATGTTGATGCGCACCCCCACCTGATAACCCAGCTTGTTGGCGTCCAGCGCGCTCTGGCTGGATGCTTCAGCCGCTTCCAGCGCCTTGACCTGGCCTTGACCCGACTCCACGCCGAAGAAGGCGGCGCGCGTGCCTTGGGTGACTGCACGCTTGGTGGCTTCGAGGTCGCTGCGGGCCTTGTCTTGCAGCGCTAGCGTTTCCCTCACGCGGTTCTGGATCGCAAAACCGGCAAACAGCGGCAGGTTGAAGGCCAGACCAATCGTGGCGGCATTGCTGCGGTAGTCCATCGAGGTGCTGGCGGTTCCGTTGTTTTGTGTCACGTTGTAGCCCGCCGTCAGATCGAGCGTGGGCTTGTGGCCAGCCTGCGCCTTTTGGGTTTCCAGCTGCGCCACGTCCAGCGCGACTTGGGATTGCCTGATGCCAGGGTGGTTGTTTTCAGCTTGTGCCACCCAGGCGTTGACATCGTTGGGCACGAGAGCGGGCAGGCTCAAAGGTTGCGCCAGGGGGCTTGGTTGCGCATCAATTTTGCCAACCAATTGGTCGAGTGCAATTTTTTTCACCCGCAGATCATTTTCGGCAGCGATTTCCTGCGCTGTGCCCAGGTCAAAGCGAGCTTGGGCTTCGCGGGTGTCTGTGATGGTCGCCGTGCCGACTTCAAAGTTGCGCTTGGCTGAGGCGAGTTGCTCGCCCACGGCAGCCTTCTGGGCCTTGACAAAAGTCAGGTTGTCGATGGCCGCCAGCACATCAAAGTAGGACTGGCTGACGCGCACGATCAGGTCCTGGTCGGCCGCAGCGAGTTGCGCCTGGGCCAGTTCGACCTGCTTGATTCCCTGCTCGTAACTCGCCCGGTTGGCCGGACGGTACAGCGGCTGTGAAGCGCTGACGGTCGCGCTTTGGGAGTTGAAGTTGGAGGGGGGGGTCTGCGGCGAAGCTGGCAACGTGGTGTCCAAATTGGTCGCCGACGCCCCGAGTGAAAGGCCAACGGTGGGCAACAGCAGGGCCTTGGCTTGGTCGGCCCGGGCCAACGTGGCATCAAATTGCGATTTTGCCGATTGATATGTCGCGTCATAGCCCCGGGCCGACTGGTACAGATCGACCAGGCTTTGTGCCTGCACCGGAAGCGTCAGGGTGGCGCCAATCGCGACAAACAGGGGCAGTAGACGAAACGTTTTCATAAATGGCCTTGGAATTAAATAGGTTGGCAAGAACAGTGCGGGCAAAGGACGGCGGTTGGGCCCTGGCGCTCAATACCGGGGAACACGCGGGTCGACCTCTGCCGACCAGGCGTTGATGCCACCGGCAATATTGGCCACATGCTTGAAGCCGCGCGCCTTCAGAAAAGCCGCGACCTGCATGCTGCGCACGCCGTGATGACACAGGCAGGCAATCGGTTGCTCGGGGTCAAGCTCGGACAGGCGCGGCGGAATCACGCCCATCGGGATGGTGATGAGCTCAAAGCCATCGGCCTGGATACTGGCGGCGCGCAGTTCAGAGGGCTCGCGCACGTCCAGTACCACGGGCGCGCCGTGGCCGCGAACCGAGTCCAGCCATGCTGCCAATTGGGACGGACGAACCTGAGCAATCATGCAGTCAGAAGCCTAAAAGTGAAAATGCGAGGGCTCGGGGAAATTGAGCAGACGTGGCGCCACGGTGTCCCAAGGGGTCGTGGTCTTGAACTCGGCGTCGCTGATACGGGTCACGATATGCAGGCGCATGGTCGGCTCCTCGCCCACAATGCCGACCAGTCGACCGCCGACTTTCAGTTGCGCCAGCAGCGCTTGCGGCATTTCAGCGACCGATCCGCTGAGCACGATGACGTCAAAGGGGCCGTCTGGCGAGACACCTTTGGAACCATCAAACTGGCGCACTTCGGCGTTGTGGATGCCGGCCTTTTGCAGGTTGGCGCGCGCCATCTGGGCTAGCTCTGGGTCGATTTCCAGCGAGATCACGCGCTGCGCGCGGTGCGCCAGCAGGGCGGCCATGTGGCCCGAACCAGCGCCGATTTCCAGGACTTTTTCGTGCTTTTGCACGGCGGCGTCCTGCAGCATGCGCGCTTCGACGCGCGGGGCCAGCATCACCTGACCTTCGCCCAGGGGAATTTCCATGTCCATGAACGCCAGCGCCTTGTGCGCCAGCGGCACGAAGTCTTCACGCTTGACCACTGCGAGCAACTCCAGCACACCGTCGTCCAGGACGTTCCACGGCCGGATTTGCTGTTCGATCATGTTGAAGCGGGCTTGTTCCAAATTCATTGGGTACTCCTGGGGGTATGTGAGGGATGTTAACAGATTCTGCAAAATTTTACCCGGCGCCGACTTGCGTCGGGCTGTTATCAAAGCCCCAGCGGCGCCGCAACCATTGCGCCAGATCATCCATGTAGCAATACACCACCGGCACCACCACCAAAGTCAGCAGCGATGATGTGATCACGCCGCCAATCACCGCCTGGCCCATGGGGGCGCGCTGCTCTGAGCCTTCGGTCAGCGCCAGCGCCAGCGGCAGCATGCCGAAGATCATGGCCAGCGTGGTCATCAGGATCGGGCGCAAGCGCACCTTGGCCGCCAGCAACAGCGCCGCATTGCGATCCAGGGGCTCAATCCGACCGCCGTCTGCGTCGATGCCTGATGTGCGGGCACGAATGGCAAAGTCGACCAAAAGAATAGCGTTCTTGGTTACCAGGCCCATCAGCATCACCACGCCGATCACCGAGAACATCGACAGGGTCGAGCGGAAGATCAACAGCGCCAGCACCACGCCGATCAGCGTCAGGGGCAGGGATGTCATCAGCGCCAGCGGCTGGAAGAAGCTCTTGAACTGGCTCGCCAGAATCATGTAGATGAAGACAATGGCCAGCACCAGTGCCGAGATGGCGTAGCTGAAGGACTCTGCCATGTTCTTGGTGGAGCCGCCAAACTGGTAACGGTAGCCGGGCGGGAAACTGATGCTCTCCAGCGCGCTCTTGATGTCGGCGGACACGTCACCCGAGGCGCGCTGATCGACGTTGCCATTGATGGCGACCTCGCGCGTCATGTCACGCCGGTTGATCTGGTTGGAGCCGGTTGATTCCTTGACGGTGGCCACCTGGTTGAGGCGCACGATGCGAGGGCTGCCATCCGGGTTGGCGCCGGCCACGAACGGCAAACGCTGCAGATCATCGGCCTGGTTGCGCGCCTGCGGCGCCAGGCGCACGTTGACGTCGTAGGTCTGGTCATCGGGCGCGCGCCAGTTGCCCACCGTCTGGCCTGCCACCAGAGTGCGCAGCGCGCTGCCAATCTGCGCCAGACTCAGGCCCAGGTCAGAGGCCACGTCGCGCTTGATCTCGACATCAAGCGTTGGTTTGTTGGGCTTGACGCTCGAATCCAGGTCCACCAGGCCGGGAATGACCCGGATTTTCTCCATCACCACCTGGGCAATGCGCTCAAGCTCGGCCTGATCCGGACCCTGAAGCGAAAACTCCACCTGCTTTTGCCCGCCCACCGGGTCGAGCAGTCCGGCGTGCGTGACGGTGACGCCGGGCACCTGCTTGAGGCGCTCGCGCAGCAAGGCCGACATTTCGTTGACGTTGCGCGTGCGGTCCTTGCGGTCCACCAGGCGCACGTAGATGCTGGCATTGGTCTTGCCAACCGCATTGGCGGTGTTGAGCGTGGCCAGCGTGTAGCGAACTTCCGGGTAGCCGCGCACAATCGCCTCTACTTGTTTCGCCCTGGCTTCGGTCACTTCGAGCGATGAGCCCACGGGCGTGTAGAAATTGAGCGTGGTTTCTGAAAAATCTGCAGCAGGCACAAATTCGGTACCGAGCAGCGGCACCATGAAGATACTGGCAACGAAGATGAGCAGCGCCAGCGCCAGGGTCTTGAGTTTGTGCACCAACGACCAGCGCAGGATGCCCTGGTAGGCGTCAATCAGCCACTCGGTCGCCTGGTCAAACCAGCCGGTGACGCGGCCAATGGTTTTGTCATAGAACGTGACCGGGCGGCGTGGCGTGCCATCGGGGTTAAGGCCGTGGTTGCGGTGGGCCTCGATGCTGGGGTCGTGCCAGACGCTTGAGAGCATCGGGTCGAGCGTGAAGCTGACAAACATCGAGATCAGAACCGCCGCCACGATGGTGATGCCGAACTCATGAAAAAACTTGCCAATGATGCCGCCCATGAAACCGATCGGCAGGAACACCGCCACGATCGACATCGTCGTGGCCATAACGGCCATGCCGATTTCCTGCGTGCCGTCCAGCGCCGCCTGGTACGACTGTTTTCCCATCTGTACATGGCGCACGATGTTCTCGCGTACCACGATCGCGTCGTCAATCAGCAAACCCACGCACAGGCTCAGGGCCATCAGCGTGATCATGTTGATGGTGAAGCCAAACAGGTTCATGAACAAGAAAGTGCCGATCAGCGCAATCGGCAGGGTCAGGCCGGTAATGACCGTGGAGCGCCAGGAATTGAGGAACAGGAACACGATCAGGATGGTGAGCAACGCACCTTCAATCAGGGTACGGCGCACGTTTTGCACCGCCACGCGGATTTGTCGGGAGCCATCGGTAACGGCTTCCAGCCGCACGCCGGGGGGCAACTGCGTTTTCATCTCGCCCTGCATTTTGACCAGACCGTCAATCACCGCAATGGTGTTTTCGTCCTGCGATTTCTGCACATTGAGCAAGAGCGTGCGCTGGCCGTTGTAGAGCGCCAGACTGTCGGTCTCCTGGGCGCCGTCGACCACCTGGGCGAGCTGGTCGACGCGGACCGGTGCGCCGTTCTTGCGCGCCACAATGATCTTGCCAAAGTCTTCAGGACGCTGCATGCGCGCTTCAATCTGCACCATGCGCTCTTGCTCGCGCGACTGAATCGCCCCGACCGGCAGATCCTGGTTGTCATTGCGCACGGCAGCCACAACCTGGTCGGGCGTGACACCAAAAGCTTCCAGCGCCTGCGGGTTGAGGTAGACATTGATTTCGCGCTTGGTGCCGCCGACCACGGTGACCGAGCCCACGCCGCGCACGTTTTCCAGGCGTTTGCGCAGGGTCTGGTCGGCCCAGTTGGTCAGCTCGACGTCCGACATGGCTTTGGCGGCGGTGGCGGGGGCGCCAGGCGTGGGCGCCGCATCGGGCAAGACAGCCACCGACCAGACGGCGCGGCTGGCCGGGTCAAAGCGCAACACGCGCGGCTCCTTGACCTCGGTGCGCAGGGTCGGGCGCAACAAAGCTACTTTCTCGCGGACATCGTCAGCGGCCTTGCGCCCCACGATGTGCAACTGGAACTCGATGATGACGATCGATTGACCTGCATAGCTGCGGGACGTCAGGGCGTTGATGCCGGCGATTGAATTGACGCCCTCTTCGATCTTCTTGGTCACTTCGCTTTCGACGATTTCGGGCGAAGCGCCAGGGTAATCGGTCGTGACTACAACGATTGGAAAGTCAACATTGGGGAATTGGTCGACCTGCAGTCGCTGGTAGGAAAACAGGCCCAGCACCACGATGGCCAGCATGACCATGGTGGCGAAGACGGGGTTGTGAAGACTGACGCGGGTGAACCACATGGCTCATTGCCCGCCCGCTGCAGCAGCAGCTGAAGCAGCCGCAGCCGGTCCTGCAGGCCCAGCCACCTGAACGACGGTGCCGGCGCGCAGCGGGCCCACGCTTCCTACAAGCACGCGGGCGTTCTCAGTTAACCCTTTGATCGCCACCAGGGCTTGTCCGTCGCGCTCGCCGCGCGTGCCCATCTCAACGCTTTGGTGCAGCACTTGATTGCCGCTGATCAGTTGCACATAGGGCTGGGGTTGGTCGGTGCGCACCGCACTCAAGGGCACGGCCAGCGCTTGAACGCGATCCGTGCCCAAAGTTCCCTGGGCAAACAGGCCTTGACGCAGGCCAGGGGCAGGCTCCACGCTCAGATAGATCAGCACCGCGCGGCTGCCGACCGTGGTGCTGGGGTTGATGCGGATCACCCGGGCGGTGACCGGTTGGCTGACGCCTTCAATCTGCAGCACGGCGCTTTGTCCCACCCGCACCGCCACGGATTCGCTGGCGCTCAGGCTGGCTTCAAGCTCGAGCTGGCGCAGGTCGACGATTTCAACGATGCGCGCATCTAAGCCGACGCGCTCACCGGGCTGCGCCAGGCGCTGTGAAATCAGGCCGGCAATGGGTGCGCGCAACACGGTGTCTTGCAGTGACTTGGCGGCGACCTCCGCGCCGGCCTGAGCCGCCCGGTAGGTGGCCTCGGCCGCCGCGAGACTGGCCGTGGACGAGTCCACCGCGGTCTTGGATATAAAGCCTTGCTGCACCAGCGAGCGGTTGTTGTCGAAGTTGCGCCGCGCGATGTCGACCTGAGCCTTGGCGGCCTGCGCCTGTTGCTGGGCCTGCTGCACGCGCGCGATGTATTCGGTGGCGTCGACGCGGGCGATGATTTGTCCGGCCTTGACGGCATCGCCTTCGCGCACCGTCAAGCCCTGCAACTCGCCTGCCACCCGCGCCTTGACCATGGCGGTGTTCACCGCCTTGAGCGCCCCCGAGAGGGCAACGCCAGTTACCAGGTCGCGGGTTGTCACCTGCACCACATCGGCTGCGCTCAACTGCACCACCGCCTGGGTGCTCTGCGTTGCCAGTTTGGCGACCGCCGCTTGCTGCAATTTCCGCGCCGACAAGGCACGCCATACGCCGCTGGCGAGCAAGGCAATGATCAGGGCGAGCAACACCCATTTCAACCAAGATTTCATGATGCGATATTGTTCTGTGACCAGTGAGGAGGGGGCGGGCGAACGTTCAGGCCATTGAGAATGGTCTCAACTTGCAGGGCAATGTAGTCTTCGGGCACCAACTGGGCGCCCGCTTCGCAGCAAGTACCCAGCGAATGCTTCCACATGGCCAGAAAGACCATCGGGGCCAACACAATGTAGACCCCATAGGTCATGTCGATGGCACGGAACTCGCCGCGGTCGATGCCGCGCTGCAACACGCGGGTAATCAGCACCTTGCCTGGCTGGATGACCTCGTGCTCGTAAAAGGCGGCCAGCTCTGGAAAGTTTTGGGCCTCACTCATCATCAGCTTGGTGATGCCCGAGGCCTGGGTCGAGCCAATGCGCTGCCACCAGGCCATCATGCAATAACGCAGCAGGTCGGCCGAGTTACCTTTGAAATTATCGAACTCGGCATTCCACTCGTGGAAGCGCCCTGAAATGTTCTCGCGCACCACCGCCTTGAACAATTCTTCCTTGCTGGCAAAGTAGAGAAATAGTGTGCCTTTGGAGACGCCTGCCAGTTTGGCGACTTCTTCAACCCGCGTCGCGGCGTAGCCTTTTTCGACAAACAGCGCAAGCGCGGCGTCCAGCAGTTCGCCCGGGCGCGCATCCTTGCGTCGCTCGTGCTTGGTATGCCCGCCGCAAAGGGCATCGGAATCGGAATTTTTGACAGACATGAAGTTAATGACTATTTGGTTATTAATGTAATGTTTGCGCCAATGACTGTCAATGCAAGGGCTGGTGTCGGGACGGTGATGCCCACAAAGCGCCCTCAGTTTCTGCTGCCAGCTAACATGCAAAGGACACGCTAATTTCAAACAACACAGGAGATACGCCATGCCAGAACCCTTGCAAACCATCACATTGGGCGGTGGGTGCTTTTGGTGCCTCGAATCTGTCTACGTCCAGGTCAAAGGCGTCACCGACGTTGAGAGCGGCTACTGCAACGGCCACGTCATTACGCCCAGCTATGAGCAGGTGTGCACCGGCAGCACCGGCCACGCGGAAGTCGTCAAGCTGGTGTTTGACCCGGCCCAGACCAGCCTGCGCGAGATTCTGGAGATTTTCTTTGTTATTCATGACCCCACCACGCCCAACCGGCAGGGCAACGACAGTGGCACGCAATACCGCAGCGGTATTTATTATTCAACGCCCGAACAGGCGCAGGTGGCGAAAGACCTGATCGCCGAGATGAGACAAGGCGGGGTTTACCAGCAGCCGATCGTGACGGAAGTTCTGCTGCTGACGAACTATTGGCCGGCCGAGGAATACCACCAGGACTTCTTTGCCAAGAACCCGAACCAGGGTTATTGCCTGGCTGTGGCCGCACCCAAGGTGGCCAAGTTTCGCAAGACATTTGCGCGCTTGGTGGCTGACTGAACAGGGGCCTGTTGCCGCGGTCAAAGCATTAGCGAATTCACCGGCTGGTCCAGTCCCAGCCAGCGCTGGGCGGCGTGCTGCAGCGCGCTGGGGTCGCCGGTGCAGAGCAGTCGGCAAGTGCCGACGCTGTCAGTGCCTGCATGCTCGGGCAACTGGCGCCGGGTCTGGCGCGCCACCGCCTCACCCGTATCGATCAGCTGCACGTTGGGGCCGACCGATCTGCGCAGCGCATCGCTGACAAACGGGTAGTGGGTGCAACCCAGCACCAGCGTGTCAATTTCCCCGTTATTTATGCCAAATCGGCCCATAGCCCTCGTGTAGTTTGAACATAGTGCTTCTATATTAGGAGCATCTTCGCGTTCAACAGCGTCGGCCAGACCGTCGCAGGGTTGGCAGCTGAACTCGGCTAGGCCCGCCAGTGACGCCACCAGTGCGCCAAACTTGGCACTGCCCAGTGTGCCGCGCGTCGCCATGACGCCGATGCGTCGGGTCTGGCTGAGCGCCAGCGCGGGCTTGAGGGCCGGTTCAACGCCGATGATGGGTAACTGGGGATGCGCCAAGCGCAGGGTGGCAATGGCTTTTGCCGTGGCGGTGTTGCAGGCAACGACCAGCGCCTGGATGTTGTACTGCGCCCGGAGGTGGGCCGCGATGGCACTTGATCGATTGATGACATGCGTGTCATCGCGCTCGCCATAAGGTGCATGGCCGCTGTCGGCGACATAAACAAAGTCCTCGTGTGGCAACTCGGCGCGCAGCGCCTTGAGGATGCTCAAGCCCCCGATGCCGCTGTCAAACACTCCGATCGGGCGTCTTGAATAATTGGGCTCAGTCGGCAATTTCAGATGACCCAGTCAGGTTTGAGAGGATTTGAGGCTTCACTGTGAGTGATGAGGGTGCCCAAGGATAGTGTGGCCTGTCAGGTGTTGATGTTATGTCCAAACAGCGGATTTCACACGCATGTGACAGAACACTTTTAATGACTTCCCATATCTACTTCGACGGTGTGCACTAGTTTCACCAAGCGTGGTCCCAGATCATTCATCAGCGCATCACGTGGCAAAAGAAAGGCCGGACCGCCGCAATTGAAAGCCATCATCTCTTCGCCATCTGGGTTGATCAATGGCACGCCAACTGCGTTTATATTTGCTTCCCAATCGCCAACGGAGATGCAGAAGCCATGGTCTTGATAGTCCTTGAATCCCTGCTCCAAATTGGCCTTGATTTTCGGCCATTTTTCTTCATTTTCCAAGCGGATGTGATCCATCAGAAAATCACGCTCTGTCTGCGGTAATGAACACAACAAGGCCTTGCCCATCGCGGTAGTGGAGATCGGAATGCGCGAGCCGACATCACGTCGAAGTGTTACAGCCGAACTGCTTCGGCAAGTCTCGATGTACACCATGCCAAGGCGATCACGTATGCCTATTGCGACACTGGCCTGGGAGCGCTCAGCAAGCTCCCGCATCGCGGGACGAGCAAGTTTGCGCACATCAAGATTTGAAAGCAAGGAGTTGCCGAGGGAGAGTACCCCCGAACCAAGGTGATATTGCCCTCGATCATTTGAAAAGCCGAGATAGCCGAGCTTGGTTAGCGTATAGGTAAGCCGCGAAATTGTCGGCTTCGGCATTCCAGTGCGCTTTGCCAACTCCGTGTTGGTTAGGTACTTCTCCCCCGGGAGAAAACAACGCAGTATTTCTAGCCCTCGCGCCAAAGCGTTCACGAATTGCCGATCTTTATTTGTCAGGCCATCGCTAAAGGCTTGAATCTGATCTTCCATTTATCGACTCCATTAATTTCCGTTGCAGCAACACGCGCACTCAGGCAAATTGCACGGACGCTCGCGTACTAAATGCACAATTGTAAATCCATATTCGAAATAAATGTTCGCATAGCGAAACGAATGAACAAGCCTGGTCAGTGGTGTCCCAAAGGGTAGGTCGGTTGTGTAACCTAACCTAAAGACACATTGGAGACAGTAGCAGGTAACAATTTCTATCCTATCGACAAAAAACAAGGTATCGTCACTCCAAAACATATTTTGCGAACACAGATTTCGCTGTGCGAACCACTGTTGATTTGGAGACATCTGATATGAGCCAGGATCCGTCCACCGAAGTCGTTGTCCGCGAACTGCGCGGCAACATTCTTCTCGTCATCATCAATAACCCGCCGGTCAACGCACTGGGTGTGGCAGTACGGCATGGCATCGTGGTGGCGATCGACGCAGCCGATGCAGACCCCGCTGTTCAAGCGGTGCTCATCATCGGGACAGGACGCAACTTCATCGCAGGCGCAGATATACGTGAGTTTGGTAAACCGCCACTAGCGCCGTCATTGCCTGACGTCTGCAGTCGCATCGAAGCCTGCAACAAACTCGTGGTGGCAGCGATCCACGGCGCGGCGCTGGGCGGTGGACTGGAGATCGCGCTCGCGGCCCACTACCGGTTGGCAGCGACGGACGTCAAGCTCGGGCTCCCCGAGGTTCTGCTCGGCTTGATGCCTGATGCTGGCGGCACACAACGCACACCACGTTTGATTGGTGCAAAAGCTGCCCTGGACCTGATGCTCAGCGGGCGCCACATGGGGGCCGAAGAAGCGCACGCGCTCGGTTTGGTTGACCGGCTGGGGACCAGCAATGACATCCTCGCCGATGGATTGGCGTACGCGCAGGAATTGCTGACCACGCACGCCCTGGTGCGGCGTACGCGTGATGCTGATGCGCTTTCTGATCGGCAAGCAAGTCGTGCCGCCGTCGAAGCCGCACGCGCCGAAACAGCGAAAAAGTCTCGCGGGCTGTTTTCGCCGCTGAAGATTATTGAAGCAGTCGGAGTTGCACTTGATCGTCCTTTCGACGAAGGGCTGCGCACTGAGCGAAAGCTGTTCCTGCAGTGCCTCGAAAGCCCGCAGCGCGCCGGACTGATCCACGCCTTTTTTGCAGAGCGTGAAGTTCTCAAAGCGCCAGAGACCCGCAACACAGTGCCGCGCGCCATCGAGCATGTGGGTATTGTGGGTGGTGGCACGATGGGCGCTGGCATCGCGGTGGCGGTGCTCAACGCAGGCCTGCCGGTCACGATGATCGAGCGTGATGAAGCGGCGCTTGCACGCGGTCGTGCGCACGTCGAAAAGGTCTACAGTGACATGGTCGCCAAGGGTCGCATGACAGTTGATGCCAAGGCCACCATCATGGCCGGCTTCGCCGGCAGCACCTCATATGACGAACTCGCTGCGGCCGATCTGGTGGTCGAGGCCGTGTTCGAGGACATGGCAGTGAAGCAGGTTGTTTTCGCAGAACTGGATCGCGTGTGTAAACCCGGCGCGGTGCTGGCCACCAACACGTCCTATCTCGACATCGATGCCATCGCCGCCAACATTTCACGTCCAGCGGACGTCGTGGGTCTGCATTTTTTCTCACCTGCCAATATCATGAAGTTACTCGAGATCGTGGTCCCGGCCAAGGTCTCGGCGGACGTCGTAGCCACCGCGTTCGAACTCGCGAAAAAGCTGCACAAGGTGCCGGTGCGGGCCGGTGTGTGCGATGGTTTTATCGGCAACCGGATCCTCGCGGCCTATCGCATGGCGGCCGACTACATGATGGAAGACGGCGCCTCGCCGTACCAGATCGACCAGGCCGTGCGTAACTTCGGTTACCCCATGGGGCCGTTCCAGGTGTCTGACCTGGCCGGCGGTGACATCGGCTGGGCCACTCGAAAACGCAAGGCCGCCACACGCGATCCGCGGGCACGTTACGTGCAAATTGCCGACCGCATCTGCGAGCGTGGATGGTTCGGCCAAAAGACTGGTCGCGGCTACTACCTGTACCCTGAAGGCGCGCGCACCGGAACGCCCGACCCTGAGATCAAGGCCATCATCGATGCCGAGCGCGCGCGGGTCGGCATCACGCCGCGCAGCTTCACCGACGAAGAGATCATGCGCCGCTACATGGCTGCGATGATCAACGAAGGCGCCAACGTCGTGCACCAGCGCATTGCGCTGCGCCCACTCGACGTGGACGTGACCTTCCTGTATGGCTACGGATTTCCGCGCTATCGCGGCGGCCCGATGAAGTACGCCGACACGCTGGGTCTGCCCAAGGTGCTGGCCGATATCCGCGAATTCGCCAAAGAAGACGCACTGTTCTGGCGGCCCTCGCCATTGCTGGTCGAACTGGTCGAGCACGGCGCCAATTTCGACAGTCTTAATAAATCCGAATAACCACGTTTCAGGAACACATCATGCGCGAAGCCGTCATCGTTTCTACCGCCCGCACGCCGCTGACCAAGGCGCACCGGGGCGAATTCAATATCACGCCTGGCGCCACGCTCGCAGCCTTCGCGGTGCGCGCCGCGGTGGAGCGCGCCGGCATCGACCCCGCGCTGATCGAGGATGCGATCCTCGGCTGCGGGTATCCGGAAGGCACGACCGGCCGCAACGTGGCGCGTCAGGCCATCGTACGCGCAGGTCTGCCGATCACGATTGCTGGTGCCACAGTGAGCCGCTTCTGTGCCTCCGGGCTACAGGCCGTCGCCATGGCAGCGGGACGCATCATCGTCGAGGGTGCACCGGCCATCATTGCAGGCGGCGTAGAAAGTATTTCGCAGATCCGCACCAGGCAGGATGGCGATAGCGGCATCAACCCCTGGATCGTCATACACAAGCCTGAGTTGTACCTGTCGATGATCGAAACCGCCGACATTGTTGCCGCACGCTATGGCATCGGACGCGAGGCGCAGGATCGCTTCTCTGCGGAGAGCCAGCGCAAGACCGAAGAGGCGCAACTTGCCGGCCGCTACCGAGCGGAAATCGTTTCGTGCACGACCGAGATGGCTATGACAGACAAAGAAACTAAAGTCGTGACCCATAGAGAGGTGACTGTGGATGCGGATACATGTAACCGGCGCGGGACCACGTATGAAGGCTTGGCCAGGTTGGCGCCGGTGAATGGCCCGGACAAGTTCGTCACCGCCGGAAATTCCTCTCAACTCTCCGACGGCGCCTCTGCTTGCGTGATGATGGAGGCCAAGGAAGCAGAGCGCGCAAATCTCGAGCCGCTTGGCTGCTTTCGAGGCCTCGCACTTGCTGGTTGCGAGCCCGACGAAATGGGCATCGGCCCGGTCTTCGCCGTACCAAAATTGCTGGCACGTCACGGCCTGAAGATTGACGATATTGGTCTGTGGGAACTCAACGAGGCATTCGCTTCACAGTCGATCTATTGCCAACAGCGACTCGGCATCCCTGATGAGCGGCTTAACGTCAATGGAGGTGCGATCTCCATAGGACATCCATTCGGCATGACCGGTGCACGCCTTACAGGCCACCTGTTGATTGAAGGTAAACGGCGCGGCGTGAAATATGGCGTCGTCACCATGTGCATTGCCGGTGGCATGGGCGCCGCGGGTCTTTTCGAAATATATTGAGGAGCTTTGACATGGACTTAAATTTCACTACGGAAGAAGAGAGATTTCGCAGCGAGGTGCGCATCTTCCTGACCGACAAACTACCGGCGCGTCTGTCAGGCAAGGTCGCTAATGGCAAGCACCTCTCCAAGGCTGATATGCAGGAATGGCATGCCATTCTCAACGCGCGCGGTTGGCTCGCTAACCATTGGCCCGAGCAGTACGGCGGACCGGGCTGGAGCGCGGTCGAGAAATTTATCTTCGAGCACGAGTGCTGCCTTGCCAGCGCGCCGCGCATTGTTCCTTTCGGTGTCAACATGCTGGGGCCCGTGCTGATCAAGTTTGGCACCGAGACGCAGAAGCGTCACTGGTTGCCGCGCATTCTCGACGGCTCCGACTGGTGGTGCCAGGGTTACTCGGAGACAGGTGCAGGCTCGGACCTGGCGGCCGTCAACACCAGCGCCACGCGCGGCCATGATGCGCAGGGTGATCACTATATTGTTAACGGCCAGAAGGCCTGGACCACGCTAGGTCAGCACGCCAACATGATCTTCTGCCTGGTTCGCACCAATCGCGAGGCCAAGAAACAGGAGGGCATCAGCTTTCTGTTGATTGACATGACGACACCCGGCGTTGAGGTACGTCCTGTCATCACCCTCGACGGTGTGCACGAAGTTAATGAGGTATTTTTCACCGACGTGCACGTGCCGGTCGAGAACCTGGTCGGCGAGGAAAACAGGGGCTGGACCTGCGCCAAATACCTCTTGACCTACGAACGCACCAACATCGCTGGCGTGGGTCTCTCAGTCGCGGCGCTTGAGCGACTCAAGCGTATCGCTGCACAGCAGATGCGCAACGGCCGGCCTTTGGCAGAGGATCCGTCGTTTGCAGCCCGTATGGCGCGTGTTGAGATCGATCTTGAGAACATGAAGACCACCAACCTGCGCATGATCGCGGCTGTCGTTGGTGGTGGCGTGCCAGGGGCCGAAAGCTCGATGCTGAAGATACGCGGCACGCAGATCCGACAGGAGATATCGTCGCTGAACCGGCGCGCCATTGGGCCCTATGCGCGACCTTTTATCACCGAGGCGCTGGAAGACGATTACACCGGCATGCAAGTCGGCCCCGAGGCTGCCGCCAGCGCGGCGGCGCTCTACTTCAATAACCGCAAGCTGTCGATCTTCGGCGGCTCCAATGAAATCCAGAAAAACATTATCTCCAAGATGATTCTTGGACTGTGAGGGCACGAACATGAACTTCGAACACACGGAAGAGCGGCGCATGCTGGCCGACAGCCTGAACCGCTTTATCGCCGAGCAATACAGCTTTGAGGCACGGGATCGCATCGCCCAATCGGCTCACGGCTTCAGCCCCGAGATTTGGCAGCAGTTCGCCGAACTGGGCGTGATCGGTGCCTTGTTTCGGGAGAGCGATGGCGGCTTCGGCGGTGCCGGTTTTGACATCGCCGTGGTCTTTGAGGCGCTTGGTCGCGGATTGGTGGTCGAACCGATTCTCGGCAGCGCGGTGCTGGCGGGCGAAGCGATTGCCGCTGCGGGCAATGAAGCGCAAAAGGCGGTGCTGGCCGACATCATCGGCGGCACCACCATCGCGGCTCTCGCGCATGACGAACCCGACTCGCACTACGAGCGGGCCCGGGTGCTGACCCGCGCCGAACGCAGCGCCAATGGCTGGGTACTGAACGGCGCCAAGGCGGTCGTCTTGCAGGGCGAGCGGACCGACTTGTTCGTCGCTTCGGCCCGCACCGCGGGCGCGGTCGACGACGAAGCCGGTATTTCACTTTTCTTGCTGTCTGCCAGGACACCGGGCTTGATCGTGCGTGGCTGTCCGACAATCGACGGTGGCCGGGTCGCTGAACTGAGCTTGAACGGCGTGGCCCTTGGCCCCGACGCGCTGCTGGGCGTCGAGGGGCAGGGATTTGCCATTTTGGAGCGCGCCATCGGCCGTGGTGTACTGGCGCTGTGTGCCGAGTCACTCGGTGCCATGGAAGTGGCCAAGGCGGCCACGCTCGACTACCTGCGCACGCGCAAACAGTTCGGGGTCTTCATCGGAAGTTTTCAGGCGCTGCAGCACCGCATGGCAGACCTGCTGCTGGAGATAGAGCAAGCCCGCTCGGCCGTGATCAATGCCGCCGCGGCGCTTGATGCGGACCGGCTGACGCGCGAGCGCGCTCTGTCGGCCGCGAAGGTCAGCATCGGGCGAATCGGCGCGCTGGTGGCCGAAGAAAGCATCCAGATGCATGGCGGCATCGGAATGACGTGGGAATTGCCGTTGGCCCACTACGCCAAACGCCTGATCATGATCGATCACCAACTCGGCGACGAAGATCATCATCTACAGCGTTTCATCGCTCTTGGCCAGCAGATGGCAATATGAGCACCGCCGTATTGATTCGACAGGAAGGCGCGGTGCGCATACTGATCAACAATAACCCGGCCAAGCGCAACGCCATCACGGCAGGACTGTATGCCGAGCTGCCGGCGGCGCTGGCTGAGGCACAGGCAGATGCCGGGGTTCGTGCCATCGTGCTGACCGGCGCTGGTGATTTCTTTTGCTCGGGAGGTGACCTGAACCAGCTTGCCAAGCGCCGCGCGATGGCACCCGCACAGCGGCGTGAGCGGCTGGAAGGCCTGCACGATTTGATCCGTGTGATTCGCAATTGCAGCAAGCCGGTGATTGCCGCCGTTGAAGGTGGTGCGGCGGGTGCCGGGCTGTCGATCGCGCTCGCTTGTGACATGTTGGTGGTGGCGCAGGATGCCTTCTTCTCCGTGACCTACGTCAAAGTCGGTCTTACGCCAGACGGTGGCGTCACCGCATTCCTGTCAGAGTTCGTCTCGCGCCAGATGCTGATGGAAATGTGTCTGACCGGTGACCGTATCACGGGCGAGCGTCTGCACGCGATGGGCGGCGTCAACAGGCTTGTTGAAAAAGGTGCAGCACTGGCTGAGGCCATCGCCCTGGCCGAGCGACTTGCTACTGGCCCGGCGCGAGCAAGCGCGCGAATCAAGACGCTCTGTGCGAATGCTTTCGGTGCCGATCTGGATGCTCAAATGGAGCTTGAAGCGCAGTTGATGGTCGAGTCGCAAGGTGACGACGAAGCAGCCGAAGGCATTGGCGCTTTCCTGGACAAGCGCACGCCGGATTTCGTCACGCTGAGCGGTACGCCGTGCGCGCATTGATTCCGTCCACTGCCGTGTGTCGCCACTGTAAAAGAACCTTTTGAATCGTTGAGATAGTCATGCCGAACACAAATTCTTCGCTACCGCTTGCGGGTGTGCGAGTTCTCGATCTTTCCCGCATCCTCGCGGGGCCCTGGTGCGCCATGGTGCTGGGCGATCTTGGCGCCGAAGTGATCAAAGTTGAGCACCCAGTGCGAGGCGACGACACGCGCGATTGGGGACTGCGGATTGGTTTGACCGAGACAGCTTATTTCAACAGCGTCAACCGTAACAAGCGATCGATAACGCTTGATCTCCAGACCACCGAAGGGCAGCAGATCGCCAGAGATCTCGCGCGAAAGAGCGACGTTGTAATTCAGAATTTCAAATTTGGCGGAATAGACAAGATGGGCCTCGGCTACGAGCAGTTGAGCGCTCAGCAGCCGGATCTGATCTACTGCTCAATAACTGGGTATGACCGGACTGGCCCGGAAGCCGCACGCCCTGGCTATGATCTCGTGATTCAGGGCGAGGCCGGGCTGATGGCGCTCAATGGTGAGGCTAATCAACCACCGTTGAAGTTCGGCGTTGCCGTGGTCGACATGGTCACCGGTATGTACGCTGCCCAAGCCATTTTGGCAGCACTGTTTGAGCGCGAAAAGACGGGCAAAGGGCGGCACATCGGCATGGCGTTGTTTGATTGCGGCCTGATGATCACGGCTTACTATGGACTAGAAGCGTTGCTTAAAGGTGAAGATCCACCGCGCTACGGAAATGCGCATCCGTCCATCATGCCCTATGGCGTTTACGACGCGCAAGACGGACCTTTGGTCGTTGCATGCGGCAACAATAGCCAGTTTACGCGTTTTTGCACTGACGTGATTGAGCGCCCCGATCTGGCAGCCGATGAACGCTTCAAGACCAACCTCAACCGCACTGCGAATCGGGAGATACTGGTGCCCGAGATCAAGCGTGAGCTTTTGAGCCGGAAACGCAAGGACTTACTTGATCGCATGACCCTCGCCGGGATACCTTGCGGTGAGGTGGCTGGATTGCATGAGGCGCTCACTTCCAAGCGCGCTATAGATGCGGGGCTCGTGACAACCTTGCCGCACGCCGATGCGGGCAGCGTGAATGTAATGGCCCCGCCCTATCGCTTCGATGGTGTGCGCTTGCCCGTGCGGAGCGCGCCACCTCGGTTGGGAGAGGGTACGAAGCAGGTTCTCCAGACGCTGCTCGGGCTGTCCGACGAAAAGATATATCAGTTAGAGGCCAGCGGTGTCGTTTGACTTTTCATGCGGACAGAGTATGAATTTGGTGAAAGGAGTGCGACATGTTCAATCAGTAGACAGAACAGACTGGGAAAGAGAGCGGCACCTCGGTCGTAGCAAGTGCCGCCCATTGCAATTGCCAATGAGTCCTTAGAAGGACCTGAGCGAAATAATTAAATTTACTAGTGAGACGGAAACAATGAAAAACATTTATAGAAACATAGGACTGGCAGCATGGGTAGCATGTGGGCTAGGATTGTCCGCTGCCCAGGCCGATGAGTTGCTGGTTGGTGTTGAACTGCCCCTGACCGGGACCTTGGCCCGCGTCGGAGCCGGGATGCATGAAGGAATCATGGTTGCTGCCGATGTCTTTAACAAGACTAACAGCAAGCACAAAATCAAAATTATCACCGTCGACAATGAGTCGGCACCGGCCAAGGCCATTGCGGCAGTTGAAAAACTGGCTAGCCAAGGTGTGGTTGCCATTGATGGCGGCTACGGCTCGAACAATATCGCACCGGCTTCAGATGCTGCCAACAAGCTTGGCCTGGTCTATGTCACATCAGGCGGCGTCGATGACAGTCTTGTGAACAGCGGCCGCAAGAATTTCTTTCGCATCAACAATTCCGCTGGTTATCAGAAAGCCATGGTTGGGCTGTTAAGCGATTTGAATGTCAAGTCTGTATCCATTTTGTATTCGACTAAAGAAGCGACGTCTGGTCTTGCCCATGATCTCGAGAAAACGCTGACAACCAAAGGCGTTACCGTTGTAGCGCACGCGTTCGACCCCGCGATTACCGATTTCAAACCCATCATCAACAAGGTCAAATTGCAGGATAAATCAGAAGTCATTGCGATGGTTGGTTACGAAAATGACTACGTCGGTATTCTTCGCGCTGCGCGGGTGCTTAAACCTAACGTCAAGGCGATGGTCGGGGTATGGTCTTTGGCAACGCCCAAAATGGCCGCAGATTTCCCTGACTTGATGCCCAATGTTTATGGCACTGCTGTATTACCGTTTCCTGCAGAGTTCAAGACAGCTGAGGGTAAATCCTTCAACGATGCATATCAGAGGCTGTACAAGAAGGAGCCTGACTACTTGGGTCAGTTCGGCTATGTTCAATCGATGTTGTTGTTTGATGCCATCGCTCGCGCTGCAGACAAGGGCACGCTGAAAAAAGATGGCGTAGCCGAAGAGATGCGTAAGACCGATAGCGAAACTTTGATTGGCCGCGTTCAGTTCAGCAGCAATGGCGACAACCTGAATTTCAGCCATCGCATGGGTCAACATCAAGGCAACAAGATCGTTATCGTCTGGCCCAAAGCAGACGCAACCGGCAAGGCCAATTTCCCAGGCGTGCCCTGGTAAATAGATTTCCGAGGATGAAGGAGTTAACGCATGCTGTGGCGCTGGCTCCTTCGCGCTGAAAACAAATCAACGAAATGACGATATGACGGAATTGATACTTCAAGCGCTTTACTCAGGGGTGCTACAGGGCGGCTCGTACGCTTTGATAGCGCTCGGATTGGCGCTGGTTTTTGGTGCAATGAAAGTGATCAACCTTGCACACGGAGAACTCGTGCTGTTGTCGGCTTACGTTGCGTACTCAGTGGAGTCGGGGCTGGGCTGGAATCCGATTTTTGCCATACCCATTGCTCTGGTCGTGGTCTGCCTGGCATCGGTGATGGTTTACTTTGTGGTCGGGCGTATAAAAAAAGACCGGGAGATCAATTCGCTGATCCTCACCTACGGCATTGGCGTGATTCTCACCAATTTAATTTTATTGATCTGGAAGGCGGATGTGCGCTCAACCGGCTCCACCTGGTTGCAAGAGGCAATTGTCATTGGTCCCTTTTACAGCATGCGCAGTGAGGTGCTGTTCTTCATCGTCAGTTTAGTCATGATGGGCGGGCTTTGGTGGTGGCTCTCTCGCAGTTGGTACGGTCGTGCCGTGCGCGCTGTGTCAAGCAATCGTGATGCCGCCAAACTGATGGGCATTGATCCCGGCTATACAGAGTTGGTGTCATTCGTCGTAGCAGGCATTCTTGCGGCTGTTGCAGGCGTTGCGTTATTCAGTTACGGAGTCGTTAGCCCTGCCTATGGCAGTGTACTGACGGTCAAGGCATTCATCATCACCGTACTGGCTGGCATCGGTTCAATACCCGGTGTCCTGATCGGCGCAGTGCTGCTTGGTGTCGCTGAAGCATTGACGGTCACGCTGGCGAGCTCGGCCTTGCAGGAGTTGGTCGGTATGGGATTATTTCTTCTTGTTCTGTTCGTCATGCCGAGCGGACTTTTCGGTGCGAAAGGACGGCGAGGATGAAACTCAACAAAGCGATTATCGTCATGCTTTTGGCCGTGTATATCGCGGTGCCACTGGCCTTCGGTCGTGACAATTATGTGATGAGCTTGGTGGTTGCTTCCATGGTGATTGGCGGTATCGCACTATCGTGGGCATTGCTGGGTAACCTGGGTGGAATGGTCAGTTTCGGGCATGCCGCGTTTTTCGGTGTCGGTGCTTATGCCTCCGCGATCTTGAGTATGAAGTTTGGCGTTCCCGTATTGATTTCGATACTGCTGGGTGGTGTTGGCGCCGTTATTGCGTCGCTGGCCATGCTTCCGGTATTGCGTTTAAAAGGTCCCTATTTTGCGTTGGCAATTCTGGCCTATGCGCATATCTTCCGAATTCTCGCAACCCAGTGGACTTCGGTGACAGGTGGTTCTGGCGGCGTATCAAACATCCCACGGTTGCCGGAAGTATTCGGGTATGACCTCAGCAGCAAGACCGGTGGCTATATGGTGATCCTGACCATCGTTTTGGCGTTCGCCGCGGTCTATCAATATATTCGCTCTAGCCATTACGGCCTGGCATTGCGCGCCATGCACGAAAGCGAAGATGCAACCCGGGTCGTTGGTGTCAATAGCACTTTGCTCAAGGGCCTCATGCTGCTGGTTTCCGCATTCATGTGCGGCGTGGTCGGTGCCTTTAACGCCCATTACATCAACTTTCTTGAGCCCGATTACGCCTTCAGTGGTCTGTGGGTCACGATACCCATCGTGGCCGCCATATTTGGTGGCTATCGCACCATTACCGGGCCGATTGTTGGGGCAGTTGCCGTGTATCTGATTGACCAATTGATTTTCAAGAACATCATTCCATCGGGCCATCAATTGGTACTGGGTGTGCTTCTTGTCGCGATGATCGTCTTTAGCCCTGATGGCTTGCTTCCTTTGCTGCGCAAGTTGACGAGGAGAACTCATGTTGCAGCTTAAGAATATATCGGTCCGTTTCGGCGGCCTTACTGCGGTCAATAACGTGACGCTCTCTGTCGGGACGCAAGACGTGGTTGGCCTGGTAGGTCCCAATGGCGCGGGGAAAACCACACTGTTCAATGCCATTTCCGGTCTGGTTCGTCCGACCAGCGGCGAGATCACATTTGACGGAGCAGACGTGATGCGTGCGCCGATGTACAAACGAGCAAGGATGGGTATAGGACGTACATTCCAGGTGCCTCAGCCCATGCATGAACTCACGGTGAGACAAAATTTGGCAGTGGCGCAACGATTCGGCACCGGCAGCGTTGATCAGAAGAAGATCGACGAGATTCTTGAGTTCACCAGTCTTGCCGGGAAGGCCATGCGCAATGCCGCGACAGAACTGGCGCTGACTGAATTGAAAGCACTGGAGGTGGCCAAGGCATTGGCCACTAATCCCAAACTGCTATTGCTTGATGAAGTGTTCGCGGGTCTCGAGACAACAGGCAAGCGGCATTTCATGAGCATGCTCAAAAGTTTGCACGAAAAATTTTCGGTTGGCATCATCATCATCGAGCACGATATTGAGACCATCAGCAACTTGTGCCAACGGGTGGCCGTACTTAACTTTGGTGAGCTAATCGCCGAGGGAACGCCTGAAGAAGTATTCCGTGATCCGGCTGTCATTAAAAGCTACACGGGAGGTGGGCATGCTTGAAATTTCCAATGTTCGCGCTGGTTACGGCGCCATCAATGTGCTGTGGGACGTGTCGCTGACTGTTGCCCGCGGTCAACTGACCACCATCATCGGTCCCAACGGCGCTGGAAAAACCACATTGCTGCGGGCCATCATGGGTCTCCTTCCAGTATCGCAGGGTGAGGTGAAACTGAACGGGAAGACCTTGAGTGGCACGCCAACATGGAAGATGGCAGACGTGTCGATGGCAATGATTCCTGAAGGCCGAATGACTTTCCGTGACATGAATGTCGAAGAAAATTTGATCATGGGCGCTTTTCCGAAGCAGCATCGTGCCCGCGTTCAGGAAAATTTGGAGAAGTCCTATCAGATGTTTCCCCGTTTGAGTGAGCGACGCAAACAACTGGCCGGTTCTCTGTCTGGCGGCGAGGCTCAAATGCTGGCGATGGCGCGTGGGCTCATGGCTGATCCACAGTTGCTCATCATCGATGAGCCTTCACTTGGCCTGGCACCGGTACTGGTGAATGAATTATTTGAAATTCTTGCGCGGCTCAAGGAGGGCGGTCGAACCATTGTCCTGGTTGAACAAAATACACACAGAGCCGTCAGTGTGGCGGATCATGTCTACTTGATGCAGAGCGGGAAAGTCGTTCTGTCGCAACCGGCCAATGAGGTGAGCCTTGACCACTTGCATGATCTGTATTTCGCACGCTGACCATTGGTCGACTCGTTGCCGGCATCGTTGCGAGTCATTGGCCTGAAAAAACGCTCTCCTATGGGTAAACCCATCATGGAAAGCGTTGCTCACGAGCTTTGTCTCGGCGTTTCCTGCACGGTTCTGGCCGTCAAAGTTTCCGGCTGAACCGATCTCCCAACCAGGAAAGCCGTCAGGCGCCAGCGACTTCGATGCCCTTGAATTCACCGGTGGCAATGCGTTTCTGCCACTCGGCCGGGCCGGTGATGTGAGCGCTGGTGCCGCCGGCATCGACCGCCACCGTGACCGGCATGTCGACCACGTCGAATTCGTAGATGGCTTCCATACCGAGATCGGCGAAGCCCACCACAGTGGCGGTCTTGATCGCCTTGGACACCAGGTAGGCGGCGCCGCCTACCGCCATCAGGTAGGCGCTCTTGTGTTTCTTGATGGCTTCAATCGCGACCGGGCCGCGCTCGGCCTTGCCAATCATGGCGATCAAGCCGGTTTCGGCCAGCATCATTTCGGTGAATCCGTCCATGCGGGTGGCGGTGGTGGGGCCGGCGGGGCCGACCGCTTCGCCCTTGATCGGGTCGACCGGGCCCACGTAGTAAATCACCCGGTTGGTGAAGGCTACCGGCAGCTTCTCGCCCTTGGCGAGCATGTCCTTGATGCGCTTGTGGGCGGCGTCGCGGCCAGTCAGCATCTTGCCGTTGAGCAGCAAGGTGTCGCCGGGCTTCCAGCTCGCCACTTCTTCCTTGGTCAAGGTGTTGAGGTTGACCTTTTTGCTCTTGACGTAGTCGGGCGTCCACTGCACGTCGGGCCAAGTGTCCAGCGCGGGTGGCGTCAGGTAGACCGGGCCGCTGCCGTCCATCACAAAGTGCGCGTGGCGCATGGCGGCGCAGTTCGGGATCATGGCGATCGGTTTGCCTGCGGCGTGTGTGGGGTACATCTTGATCTTGACGTCCAGCACGGTGGTGAGTCCCCCCAGGCCTTGCGCGCCGATGCCTAAAGCATTGACTTTTTCCAGCAGTTCAATGCGCAGCGCTTCAGTCTTGGTCAGTGCCTGACCCGAGGCCGCCTTGGCCTGCAGCTCGTGCATGTCCAGGTTGTCCATCAGGCTCTCTTTGGCCATCACCATCGCTTTTTCGGCTGTGCCGCCGATGCCGATGCCCAGAATGCCGGGTGGGCACCAGCCTGCGCCCATGGTCGGCACGGTTTTCAGCACCCAGTCGACCACCGAATCATTGGGGTTGAGCATGTACATCTTGCTCTTGTTCTCGCTGCCGCCGCCTTTTGCCGCCACTGTGATTTCGAGCTTGTCGCCAGGCACGATGTCGGTGAAGATAACGGCGGGCGTGTTGTCCTTGGTGTTCTTGCGCGCAAACTGCGGGTCATCGACCACGCTGGCGCGCAGCGGGTTATCGGGGTTGGTGTAGGCGCGGCGCACGCCTTCGTTCACGGCATCGTCCAGGCTGCCGGTGAACTCGCCCCAGCGCACATCCATGCCCACTTTCAAGAACACGTTGACGATGCCGGTGTCCTGGCAGATCGGGCGGTGGCCCTCGGCACTCATCTTGCTGTTGGTCAGGATTTGCGCCATGGCGTCTTTGGCCGCCGGGCTTTGCTCACGCTCATACGCCCGCGCCAGGTGCGTGATGAAGTCGGCCGGGTGATAGAAGCTGATGTACTGCAGAGCGGCGGCGACAGATTCAATCAGGTCATTTTGGCGGATGGTACTCATGATGCTTTGAAACCTCAGGTAGTTGAAGGAAGTGAGAAGCGGCGCTGCGCAATGGCCGAAAAATCGAACAAGTTTAACCAGCCAGAGCGAGCGCCAGTTTGACCAAGCGCATAGCAATCCGCAATATCAGCCGCGCGCTTGGGGCGGCGAAGCAGGCGGTGTTGTCGGTGCTTCTTCAGGCAGTGGCGCAATGGAGGGCAGCCCCAGATGCAGGGCCGCCTTGGCCAGCAGGTGGGCCGAGATTGGCGCGGTGATAAACAGGAACAATGTGACCAGAATTTCATGCAGGCTCAAACCCTCGCCCGTCACGCTGAAAAAAATGCTAGACGCAATCAACAGGCAACCGACCCCCAGGGTGGTGGCCTTGGTGGGGCCATGCAGGCGGGTATAGAAGTCTTTGAAGCGCACCAGACTGAGCGAACCCACAAAGGTAAAGCCGGCGCCGATCAGCACCAGGACAGATAACAGGATTTCGGTCGCGGGGCTCATTCGATGATGTCTCCGCGTAGCAAATATTTCGACAGCGCCACCGTGCCCACAAAGCCCATTAAGGCGATCAACAAGGCCGCTTCAAAGTAAAGCGGACTGGCCAGATGGATGCCCAATAAGACCAGCATGGCGATGGCGTTGATGTAGAGCGTGTCGAGCGCGAGGATCCTGTCAACGGCACTGGGCCCTCTGAACAGCCTGAAAAAACTCAAGGCAAAAGCCGCAGTGACCAGCGTGAAAGCGACGGTAAGTGCAGTACTCAGCATTCAAAAATCTCCTTCAGTGGCGCTTCAAAACGCGTCTTGATGGTGTCGATCAAGGCTTGCCGGTCGGTGCAGTCGAGCGCATGCACCAGCAAGAAGCGCCGGTCTTCGGACAGGCTGGCCGACACGGTGCCCGGTGTCAGGCAAGTGGTATTGGCGAGCAGGCTGATCGCCAGCTCATGGCGCAAGTCGAGCGGCACCTGCACAAAGACCGGATGCAGGGCGCGTGGGCCAATCAACACCAGTCGTGCCACAGCGAGGTTGGCCACCAGCACGTCGTAAAAAAAGAAGCGCAGGAAGCGCAGCATGCTGGCAGGGCGACGCAAGCGCACGCGCTCAGGCCAAAACGCCAGGGTAAACAGCGGAATAGTCCATCCCAGCAGCAAGCCAAGTACGAGCTGTCCGACTGACGCACTGTTGTTGAGCAAAAGCCAAATCAGCGTCAGCATCGGCGTGAGCAGAGGGTGAGGTAACCAGCGCTTCATCGGGCACCTCCTAAAACCGCGTTGATGTAAATGGACGGGTCACCCAGTTGCAGCGCCGTGGCGCGGGCGAAGTCCACGGCAGGCCCGGCACCCACGGTGAGCGCGAGGATCAAGCCCAGCAAGGCGCCGATGGCGAAGAATTCGTAAGGGGCAAACAGCGGTGTTGGCCGGCTGAGCGCCTGATTTATTGAAGCTGGCGGCTTGACGCTATCGAAAAAAACGCGGCTGCCGGCCCGTGCCAGTGCGACGACGATGCCCAGCGCTGAAATCAGGATGATGGCCCACACCCAGGGGTGTCCGGGTGCGGCTTGCAGAATCAGAAACTTGCCGACAAAGCCCGACAGCGGTGGCAAGCCCGTCGCGGCCACAGCGGCTACGAAGAACACGCCGCCCCACAGCGCATAGTGGGGCATGTCGACATCGGGCGTGAAGCTGTCGCCACTGAGCGCGCGCCGGCGTTTGATGGCATCACTCAGCAAAAACATAAGCGCGGCGGTGAACGTGCTGTGCGGCAGGTAGTAAAGACCTGCGGCAATGCCGTTCGTTCCCAAGGCGATAGCAGCGAGCAGGATGCCGACCGAGGCCAGCACCAGGTAAGCGGCCAGCCGCCCCAGAGTTTCGGCGGCCAGCGCGCCCAACATGCCAATGACCAGGGTGGCCAGGGCCAACGGCAACAGCCAGGGTTCAAACAAGCCGGCCAAGTCACCTGCCGCGCTGCCAAACAACAAGGTATGGGTGCGCAAAATGGCGTAAATCCCCACCTTGGTCATGATCGCAAACAGCGCTGCCACAGGTGCCGAGGTGCCTGCATACGCGTTGGGCAGCCACAAGTGCAAGGGCAACAGCGCCGCCTTGAGGCCGAACACCAGCAGCAGCAGCAGGCCCCCCGCACGCGCCAGCCCCAGGCTATCAGCCGGCAATGTCGCCGCCTTGGCCGCCAGGTCGGCCAGATTGAGACTGCCCAGGGCACTGTAAATCAGACCGGCTGCAAAGAGGAACACCGTGGAGCCCAGCAAGTTCATCACCACGTAATGCAGCCCGGCGCGGGTGCGCGCAGGGCCTCCACCATGCAGCGCCAGGCCATAGGAGGCGATCAGCAAGACCTCAAAAAAGACGAACAGGTTGAACAAGTCACCGGTCAGGAACGCCCCCGACAAGCCAAATAACTGCATCTGGAACAGCACATGAAAGTGCCGCCCCTGGCGATCGGTGCCCCCGCCTGCGTAAATGACGGCGCACAGCGCTACCAACGAGGTGACCAGCACCATCGATGCCGCGAGCCGGTCGGCGACCAGCACAATGCCCCAGGGCGCGGGCCAGTCACCCAGGCGGTAAGTTACTAGCGCGCCGTCGGCCACTGCGAGCAGCAGGGCTAGCGCAAAACCGATCTGGAGCAGCCCGGCCAGCACGGCGAGAGCGCGCTGCAGGCGCAATGCGTGCTTGCGCAGCATCAGCAGCAGCACGCCAGCCACGAAGGGCAGCAGCACCGGCGCGATGACCAAGTGGTCGGTGATGGCCAGGGAGGCTGTCATGGCTGGCTCCCGGTGTCGCGACCATCAACATGGTCGTTGCCGAGCTCGGCGCGCGCGCGCAAGCTGAGCATGATGACAAAAGCCGTCATGGCAAAGCCAATCACGATGGCGGTCAGTACCAGCGCCTGCGGCAAGGGGTCGGCATGACCGCTTGCCAGCCCAATCACCGGCGGTTGGCCGATGACGAGCCGACCGGTGGCAAACAAAAACAGGTTCACGCCGTAAGACAGCAGCGTCAGCCCCAGCACCACGGGGAAGGTGCGCGCGCGCAGCACCAGATAAACGCCGCAACCGGTCAACACGCCAATGGACAAGGCAATCAGAAGTTCCATCAGTTGGGCACCTTGTCATGGCTGGCGCGGTGTGCCAGGCCCAGGTTGATCAGGATCAACAGCGTGGCACCGACCACCACCATGTACACGCCGAGGTCAAACGCCATGGCGGAGGCGAGTTCAAACTCGCCGACCCAGGGCAGGGTGAAGTGACCAAAAGTGGAGGTTAGGAAGGGGCGGCCAAAAAGCCAACTGCCCAGACCCGTCAGCAAAGCCGCAGTCAAACCCAGTGTCAGCCAGGGGTGGGTTTGGGCTGGCAAGCGGGCCTGTGTCCAGGTGGCGCCATTGGCCAGGTACTGCATGATCAATGCAATGGCGGTGATCAGCCCGGCAATGAAACCGCCACCGGGAAGGTTGTGACCGCGCAGGAAGATAAAGACCGACACCAGCAGCGCCAGCGGCAACAGCAAGCGCGCAAAGGTGGCCATGATGACCGGATGCAGGTCGGCATCCCAGGCGCGGCCCTGCGCGTCATGGCTGGGGCTTGGCAAGCGCAGGTTTTCCAGTAGTGCAAAAATTCCCAGTGCCGCCACGGCCAGCACGGTGATTTCGCCAAAGGTGTCAAAGCCACGGAAATCGACCAAGATGACGTTCACCACGTTGTGGCCGCCACCGCCGGGCACACTGTTGCTGATGAAGAAATCAGCGATGGTGTCACCCGAGCGGGTCAGCACCGCCCAGGCCGCGGCTGCTGCTGCGCCGCCAGCGAGCAGCGCAATGGCACCGTCGCGCCAACGCTGGCTGTTGTCTGATTCGGTGGGTGTCACGGCCGGCAAGAAAAAAAGTGCCAAAAGCAGGAGGGTGACGGTGACCACTTCAACTGACAATTGCGTGAGGGCCAGGTCCGGCGCTGAAAATTTGACAAAGATGAGCGCCACCACGAGCCCGACGGCACCCGTAAAAATCAAGGCGGTGAGCCGTTGGCGGTGCAGCACGGTTGCTGCCAATGCGGCCAGCACCAAGGCCAGCGCCGCCGTCAGGCTGACCCCATCGACCGGTAGCAAGGCGCGTGAGCCAGTCAAGGGTGCTGGCGCCAGCGCCAGACCCACTGTGCCGAGCACCAGGGTGCACAGTATCAGCAGCATCACCTGGCGTTGCAGTGAGCCGTTGTCAAGCCAATGGGTGAGGCGCCGGGCAAAAGCCAGGGTGCCCTCAAACAGGTGATCAAAGATGGCGTGGCCGTTGAGCCGGGCTGCCAGCTTGCGATGCAGGGCAAAAAGCGGGTGGCGACGCCAGTACAGAAGAACACCGCCGAGCAAGGCGACGACGCTCATCCACAAGGCCGGGCTGACGCCGTGCCAGATCGCCAGGTCATGCTCAGGCAGAGGCCCTTGCAGCACGGCGCCGGCCGCAGCGGCCAGAATGGGTTCGACCGTCTGGGCCGGGAATATGCCCACCAACAACACCAGCACCACCAAAATCTCGACCGGCACCTTCATCCAGCGCGTCGGCTCGTGCGGGGTTTTGGGCAGATTGATGGGCTCACCGTTAAAGAACACGTCATGGATAAAGCGCAATGAGTACGCCACGGCAAAAATACCGGCGATGGTGACCACGGCGGGCAGTAACCAGCTAAAACGCATGTGGCCGCCGGCCGTGACCGCCTCGGCAAAAAACATTTCTTTGGAGAGAAAGCCATTGGCCAGTGGCACGCCTGCCATGGCCGCGCTAGCCACCATGGCCAAGGTGGCGGTGTGCGGCATGTAGTGCCACAGACCGTTGATGCGGCGCATGTCACGCGTGCCGCATTCATGGTCGATGATACCGGCGGCCATGAACAGCCCTGCTTTGAAAATGGCGTGGTTGATGATGTGAAACACACCGGCCACCGCCGCCA
This sequence comes from Burkholderiales bacterium, assembly GCA_038215405.1. GTDB lineage: Bacteria > Pseudomonadota > Gammaproteobacteria > Burkholderiales > Burkholderiaceae_C > Rhodoferax. The sequence goes on along the minus strand of JBBQQX010000010.1, from coordinate 8,067 downwards.
GCGGCGTCCCAATGCCAAACAACGTGGTAATCAGCCCCAGATGGCTGATGGTGGAGTAGGCCAGCAGGCCCTTGAGGTCGTGCTTGAACAGCGCAAACACCGCACCCAGTAAAAAAGTGATCAAGCCAATGCCACCCACCCACCAAGTCCAGGCGTCGGTGCCGGCGAGTGCCGGAAACAGCCGCGCCAATAAAAACACGCCCGCCTTGACCATGGTGGCGGAATGCAGGTAGGCCGACACCGGCGTGGGTGCAGCCATGGCGTTCGGGAGCCAGAAATGAAAGGGAAACTGCGCCGATTTCGTAAAAACACCGAGCAGAATCAACAGCAAGGTGGGCAGGTAAAGCGGGTGCGCCCGCACCAGGTCACCACTGGCCAGCACGACGGAGAGCTCGTAACTCCCCACGATCTGGCCCAGCAACAAGAAACCCGCCAGCAGCGCCAGACCACCCGCGCCGGTGACCGTGAGCGCCATCAGTGCACCGCTGCGGGCATCTTCACGCTGGCGCCAGTAGGCAATCAGCAGAAAAGACGAGAGGCTGGTGAGCTCCCAGAAGATCAGCAACTGAATCAGGTTTTCTGACAGCACCACGCCGAGCATGGAGCCCATGAAGAGCAGCAAGTACGCATAGAGCCGGCTCAAGCTGTCGCGCTCTGACAGGTAGTAGTGGGCGTAAAGAATGACGAGCAAGCCAATCAGCAGGATCAGCAGCACAAACAACAGGCCCAGCCCGTCCATGCGAAAAGCCAGGTCGAGCCCGGCACTGGGGATCCAGCTCAGGCGCTCAATGGTGGTTTTCCCAGCCAGGCTTTGCGCCATCAAAGGCAGCAACAACAGCAAGGCCGTCAAGATCACCGTCGCAGTGCTCCAGGCGGTGACTGTGCGCCCGTAGCGCGCCGACCGGGCCACCAGCGCCGCACCAAAAAAGGGTGTGAGGATGGCAAATAGCAAATTCATGGCCTATTCTCCCTGATGGGAGTTGCGGCATTGCGGGTGCCTGTCTTGACCCATTGCCTTTTGGGGCTATCAGGCGTTGACCTGAGCCGCTGCGCGGATTCATGCCGCCTCCCTGTCCACGCGTTTGAACCGGGGGTTCAGTGCGCGACCGGTTTCGGGCGTGCCATCAGCTTGCTTGATAGTCATCAGGTTGCGAAGTGCTGTTGCGCTGCAGAATGATTTGCGTCAGTGGCCTGTAAGTGCAGGGATTGACATTTACGCGTTGTAGTTTTAACAAGAGGAGACCTACCCATGACATCACCATCAACTGCCGTCGAGTCCACATTGGTTGAAAGCCGAGTTTTCCCTCCGAGCGAGGCGACCGTCAACGCCGCGCGCATTTCCGGCATGGATGGCTACAACGCGCTGTGCGCGGAAGCCGAGAAAGACTTTGAAGGCTTCTGGGCCCGGCTGGCGCGCGAAAACGTGGTCTGGAGCAAACCCTTCACCAAGACCCTGGACGAGTCCAATCCACCGTTTTACAAGTGGTTTGAAGACGGTGAGCTCAACGCCTCGGCCAACTGCCTGGACAAGCACATGGGCACACCGGTTGAGAATAAAACAGCCGTCATTTTTGAAGCCGACGACGGTGCTGTCACCAAGACCAGCTACAAAGAATTGCTGGGCCGCGTCAGCCAGTTTGCCAACGCACTCAAGGCCCATGGCATCAACAAGGGCGACCGCGTCCTGATCTACATGCCGATGTCACTCGAAGGCGTGATCGCCATGCAGGCGTGCGCTCGCATTGGTGCCATCCACAGCGTGGTGTTTGGCGGCTTTTCGGCCAAGGCGCTGCAAGAACGCATCATGGACGCCGGTGCGGTGGCCGTGGTCACAGCCAACTACCAGAAGCGCGGCGGCAAAGAATTGCCTTTGAAGTCGATTGTGGACGAGGGTTTGAGTCTGGGCGGCTGCGAGTCGATCAAGACGGTGTTTGTGTACCAGCGTGCCACCACCGCCTGCAACATGGTCGCCGGGCGCGACGTGACGTTCACCGAGGCATTGGCCGGGCAAAGCACCGAATGCGCGCCGGTGGCGGTGGGTGCCGAGCATCCCCTGTTCATTCTTTTCACCTCGGGCTCCACGGGCAAACCCAAGGGTGTGCAGCATTCCACCGGCGGCTTCTTGCTGTGGGCTAAGCTGACGATGGACTGGGTGTTTGACCTGCAGCCGTCCGATGTGTTCTGGTGCACCGCCGACATCGGCTGGATCACCGGCCACTCCTACGTGGCATATGGGCCGCTGGCAGCAGGCGCCACGCAAATCATTTTTGAAGGCATCCCGACTTACCCCAATGCCGGGCGGTTCTGGCAGATGATCGAGCGCCACAAGTGCAGCATTTTTTACACCGCGCCGACTGCCATCCGTGCGCTGATCAAGTCGGCCGAGTCCGATGCAAAAGTTCACCCTGATCGCTCGGATCTGTCGAGCCTGCGTATCCTGGGCACAGTGGGTGAACCGATCAACCCCGAAGCCTGGATGTGGTACTACAAACACGTCGGCCGTGAGCGTTGCCCGATTGTGGACACCTTCTGGCAGACCGAGTCCGGCGGCCACATGATCGCGCCGCTACCCGGTGCCACGCCACTGGTTCCAGGTAGCTGCACCTTGCCACTGCCCGGCATCATGGCGGCAATCGTGGACGAAGCGGGTCACGATGTGCCCAATGGATCGGGCGGCTTGTTGGTCGTCAAACGCCCCTGGCCGTCGATGATTCGCACCATCTGGAATGACCCGGAGCGCTTCAAGAAAAGCTATTTCCCTGATGAGTTGGGCGGCACGGTTTATTTGGCGGGAGACGGCGCGGTGCGCAGTGTTGATCGTGGTTACTTCCGAATCACCGGCCGCATCGACGATGTGCTCAACGTCTCCGGTCACCGCATGGGCACGATGGAAATCGAGTCGGCGCTGGTTGCCAAGACCGATCTGGTGGCCGAAGCTGCGGTGGTCGGGCGCCCGGACGATATGACCGGTGAGGCGATTTGCGCCTTTGTGGTGCTCAAGCGTCCGGTGCCCACCGGTGATGAAGCCAAAGCCATTGCCAAGGAACTGCGCGACTGGGTCGCCAAAGAAATTGGCCCGATTGCCAAGCCCAAGGACATCCGCTTTGGCGAGAACCTGCCCAAGACCCGTTCCGGCAAGATCATGCGCCGCCTGCTGCGCTCACTGGCCAAGGGCGAGTCCATTACCCAGGACACCTCCACGCTGGAAAATCCGGCGATTCTGGATCAGTTGGGGCAGGTCTACTGAGATCGTGTTGATGCAATGTTATTGATAGCTGCGCGTGCCCGTTTTACGCGGGCTACAGGCTGAAATGACATAAATTTTCTAGCTGATAAAGGCCCGCCTCGCGGGCCTTTATTTTGACAGCGAAGCCTCGCCTCCAATCGCTGCTTGGCGAGTCTCCCGTTTGTCCGGGTCGTGTCACGCTGTTGGCTGGCCAGGACACGTCACGCGAACAGTCGAACTGCTTGCTCCAGACCGGTCGCTCAGGGCTCAAGGATCTTGGTTGGCAAGGTGGCGATGATTTCAATGGGGGCAGTAGTCACCAATGACCAGAGAGGACGGACGCGCTGGACGGGCAATGCGACCGGGCTGTGAAAGCGACTTTCAACCCCCACAAAGAATTGCCTTTTCCCCAATATCCATCAATATTGCACCTGCTGATCCTTTGACAGGGGTCGCGCGTCGCCAGAGCTGGCGCTCGTGATGTAGGAAGGGCAGAACTACAAGAATCAGCCCTGCAGGGAAAACGACCAGTAAGATAAACAAGACGGAATAGAAAATAAGTGCTGAAAGCATCTGGTAAATTTGAAAAGTTTTCTAAAAATTCACGAATTTCAAGCTGACCAGAGCACGTTAGCGCTTTTGGTCGGAGTGCCCCGAAGCGAAAAAGACTCTTTGAGGCTTTCTTCCTCATTTGCTACTGACTTTAAGCGTCGATGCGACCTCGAGGTCAACATGGCTCCCAATCCAAACACAAATTTCTATAAATCTATCGACAAATGAACCATCTGGAAGCATTCAATCAAGCACTCTTTCTGCATCTCAACGCCAATCTGACAACACCGGCTTGGGAAATCAGGACTGCGGCCTTCATGGCCGATTATTTGATCTACCTGATCCCTCTGGCCCTTGCTGCCCTGTGGTGCTGGAGTGATGAGAAGCAACGCAATCTGGCGCTCAAGGCTTGCCTCGTAGCGCTCGTCGCCCTGGGAGTCAACCAAATCATCATACTGGGATGGCAGCACCCACGGCCTTTCATGATCGGACTCGGCCATACCTTTATTCCACATACGCCGGATTCATCTTTTCCGAGCGACCATGTCACTATTTTTTCAGCTGTGGGTTTGACGCTGGTCTTGGGGTCGGTTCGCTCCCTGACAGGCTGGGCCATTCTTGTGTTGGGCTTATGCGTCGCATGGGCGCGTATTTTTGTGGGGGTCCATTTCCCGCTCGATATGCTGGGAGCAGCGGTTATTGTTTGCATCGTGTGGATTGGCATGACGATGGTGTGGCCGCTCATCGGCACTACCATCACGCGGAAGATGGAGCATGTTTACCGGACAATTTTGGCCCGACCGATTGCGCTCGGGCTCATCCGTGGATAGTGCCGACAACTGAAGCCCACAACAAGCTATTTAGATGAGACGCCCATGCTGCAGTACCTGACCAGCCTTGTCGAGCGCACGGGACAGTGGGGCTATTTCGTAATCTTCCTTGGCGCAATGCTGGAATCGGCAGCTTTTCTAGGCTTGATAATTCCCGGTGAAAGCCTTGTTCTGCTGGCTGGCTTTTTGGCTGCGCAAGGTTTGCTGGACTTGGACGTGTTGATTACTGTCGTGGCGGTTGGCGCGGCCCTCGGAGACAGCATTGGCTATGAAATGGGCCGTCGGATGGGGCGTCCGGCGTTGATGCATTACGGCAGCCGATTTGGCTTGAGCGACGCGCGGGTTGCCAGGGCGGACGCATTTTTTGCACGACACGGCAGCAAGGCGGTGTTTCTCGGAAGATTTGTCGGTTTTGCACGAGCCTTGGTTCCTTTTCTGGCCGGTTCGTCCCAAATGGCCTATCGCAAGTTCCTACCGTTTAACATTTTGGGTGCTGCGTTTTGGGCACTTGCAGTCACGCTGCTGGGATACTTCCTGGGTGCCAGCTGGCAAACCGCTGGACGTTGGATCGGGCGGGCCAGCGCCGTGCTTGGCGGCATGATGGTGTTCGCGCTGCTGCTGGTCTGGTTGTGGCGCTGGGCGGTGCAGCAGGAAGCCTTTATCAGACAAAGCTGGAGCCGCTTTCTTCAGCGCCCGCGAGTCCATATCCTACGCGTTCGCTTTGCACCTCAAATTGCTTTTATCCAGGCCAGACTGTCACCCGGCAGTTATCTGGGACTTGAGCTTACAACAGGGGCAGTGGTATTGATTGGCGCCAGCTGGCTGTTCGGCGGGGTTGCCGAAGACGTTGTCCATGGAGATCCGCTCACCCTCGTTGATGTGCAGATAGCCCAATGGTTTCATGACCACGCCACACCACTTTTGACTCAAATCATGCTGGTCATCACGCACATCAATGACCCCCGCCCCGTCACAGTGGCGGCGGCGATGCTTGCAGGCTACCTGGCCTGGAAGCGGAACTGGTATTGGCTGATCTGCCTGAGCCTCACCGTACCGTTCGGTATGCTGCTCAATGTCCTGGTGAAGTATTCGTTCCACCGCATCCGCCCCAGCTTTGAAAACCCGCTGCTGGTGGTGTCGAGTTACAGCTTTCCCAGCGGCCATGTGGCTGGGGCGACACTGTTTTACGGTGTTTTGGCTGCGATGCTGTTGGCGCAGATTGATGCCTGGCGCTGGCGCGTCATGATTGTGCTGGCTGCTGTTTCGTTGGTGCTGCTGGTGGCGCTCACTCGCGTGTATCTTGGCGTTCATTACCTGAGTGATGTGCTGGCCGCTTTTGCGGAAGGGCTTGCATGGTTGACGCTGTGCCTTACGGGAATGAATACTTTCTGGCACCGCCGCGCTGGCACCGGACTTCTCGGTAAAAAATGATGTCAACATTTCCCCTACCGCACAAATAGACCAAGCCGCTGAGTGGCCAGTCAGATCACAGATCTGTTGCCGCATTGCTCGCACGCTGTCCAGCCGGAAATGCTGATCGCTCGGTCATCGCAACGCGACTTCGTGTTCGATGCAGGCTGCTATGCCTATCAAGGTTATTTCTTCAGCCGACCGCTGCCACTGGAGGGCTTTGAGCAGCTGGCGCAGCGGGTTTGACACTTGTCGGAAGGAGGGCAGCTCGCCGCTTGTTCGGTGAAGGGTTCGGGGAGGAACGGGCACTGGCCAACGTCAAGTACTCTGTCCTCGCCGCTCAATTATTCCGTTGTGAATTGCAGAAAATCAATGTTGAAAATGACGTGACCGGATGAGTGGTGCCTCTTTTTTGGGTCAGCAGCGTAGCAACGCCTGTTTGTCCCGCAATTTCCACAGTTTGTCCACAGCTTTTAAAGGGCTTGTGCCCAGCTTTCCATTCGACCTTGGCCAGACGCTGGCGTAGTATCGACGGCTCAAAGGAAAACCTCACCCCCATGTCTGCTGTACTTTCTGCCGTGCCTTTTGACTACGGTCAAGACGCCCAAGTTGCGCAACTGCGCATTCCCCCGCACTCCATCGAAGCCGAGTCCAGCGTTCTGGGCGGGCTGCTGCTCGACAACGCCGCCTGGGACCGCGTGAACGATCTGTTGACCGAGCGTGATTTCTACCGTTACGAGCACCGCATGGTGTTTACGGCGTTGGGCGCCTTGATCAACGCGACCAAACCGGCCGACGTGATCACGGTGTTCGAACAGCTGCAAAACCAGGGCAAGGCCGAAGAAATCGGCGGCCTGGCTTACCTCAACTCGCTGGCCCAGTATGTGCCCAGCGCCGGCAACATCCGCCGCTACGCTGAGATCGTGCGGGAGCGCTCGATTCTGCGCAAGCTGGTGGCCGCCAGCGATGAAATCTCCACCAACGCCTTTAACCCCAAAGGTCGGGCGGTGGCTGCGATTCTGGACGAGGCCGAACAAAAGATTTTCAACATTGGTGAAGAGGGCGCACGCACGCGCCAGGGTTTTCAGGCCATGGACTCCCTGGTGGTGGCGCTCCTGGACCGGGTGCAGGAGATGGCCGACAACCCGAACGACGTCACCGGGGTGCCGACCGGCTTTTATGACCTGGACCGCATGACGGCCGGCTTCCAGGCTGGCGATCTGGTCGTGCTGGCGGCGCGGCCGTCCATGGGCAAGACGGCGCTGGCGATCAACATTGCCGAGCATGTGGCGCTCAATGAAGGCCTGCCGGTGGCGGTGTTCTCGATGGAAATGGGCGCCGCGCAACTGGCGGTGCGTATCGTGGGCTCTATCGGGCGTATCAACCAGAGCCACTTGCGCACCGGCAAGCTGACCGACGAAGAATGGCCGCGTCTGACCGAGGCGATCGAGAAGCTGCGCACCATTTCCCTGCACATTGACGAAACGGCGGGCTTGACCTCCAGCGAACTGCGCGCCAACGCACGGCGCCTGTCGCGCCAGTGCGGCAAGCTTGGTTTGATCGTGGTCGACTATTTGCAGCTGATGAGTGGTTCCAACAGCGATGGTGAAAACCGCGCCACCGAGCTGGGCGAGATTTCGCGGGGCCTGAAAATGTTGGCCAAAGAGTTGCAATGCCCGGTGATTGCCTTGTCGCAGCTCAACCGCAGTGTCGAAACGCGGCCCGACAAACGTCCGATGATGAGCGATTTGCGCGAGTCCGGCGCGATTGAGCAGGACGCCGACATCATCATGTTCATTTACCGCGACGAGTACTACACCAAGGAAGCCTGCAAAGAGCCTGGCGTGGCCGAGGTCATCATCAGCAAGCAGCGTAACGGCCCGACCGGAACGGTGAAGCTGGCTTTTCTCAACCGCATCACCAAGTTTGAGAGCCTGGCCAGCGGCTCCAGCGGGGATTATTAAGGCGCTGGCTCACGCCGTGTGCTTTCCGCTTGTTCAGCGCGCCAGGCCAAGCGCCTCGAACACCCGGAGCGCCGCATACGCATCG
>JBBQQX010000009.1:0-58511 GCA_038215405.1 Burkholderiales bacterium | reverse complement strand
AGCGCGCGATGAAGACCCATCACCGGTAAATATTTTTCCGGCATCGGGAATAAAGGGGCCACTGCGGGTGTTTATCTCTGTGCAAACGCTTGTTTGCGTTCATCAACTTAGGAGTTCACCATGAAATTCACCTCTCGCGCCAACTTGTCTCGGTCCCTGACGCTCATCCTATTGGGCGTTTGCAGTTCCCTCTATGCCGCGCCGCCCATGGCCACCGACGGCGTATTGGTTGGCCCCAATGGCATGACGCTCTATACCTTCGACAAAGACGTCGCCGGCAGCGGAAAATCGGCCTGCAACGGCCCTTGCGCCACCAACTGGCCGCCTTTCATGGCCACGGCAACTGACCAAGCCGCCAGTGACCACACCATCATCACACGTGACGACGGCAGCAAGCAGTGGGCGGTCAAGGGCAAGCCCGTGTACTTCTGGGCCAAAGATGCCAAACCGGGCGACAAGACCGGCGATGGCGTGAATAAGGTGTGGCAGACCGCCAAGCCCTAAGCCGGCTTGAGCTTTTGCGGGGCCGAGCGACCCTACGCGAAGCGAGCAAGCGCCGTCCCCAAACGAGCAAATGAACCTGCAACCCATCGTCGATCAGATCCCGGCGTTGCGCCGTTACGCGCGTGCGCTGACGGGCGACGCCTGGGCGGCCGATGATCTGGTTCAGGACACCCTGGAGCGCGCTTGCAGCAAGTGGCGTTTGTGGGCTGTGGGCTCAAACCTGCGCGCGTGGCTGTTCACGCTGATGCACAACCTGTTTGCGAACTCAGTGCGCACAGCCAGGCGGCAGGCGCCTGGCGGCACTGTCGATATTGACGATGTGGCACACGAACTGCAAGCCGCCGACCCGGGTCTGGACCATGCCATTGATTTGCAGCGCTGCTTGCTGCGGCTGCCACTGGACCAGCGCGCGGTGCTGCTGCTGGTGAGTCTGGAGGACATGAGTTATGCCGATGTGGCCCGAATCACGGGCGTGCCCATTGGCACCGTCATGTCGCGCCTGTCGCGCGCGCGCAGCCGCCTGCAGGGCCTGCTGGAGGAACCGTCGCGCGCTGTTCCACAAGCGCCTGCCGCGGTCATGCAGCCCAGTTGCGTCACCGCGCTTCGACATCTGAAATGAGCCACCGGAAAAACACCATGGACAGGACCAATCCGCAACCGCTGACCGAAGGCGACATCCATGCCTTCGTGGATGAGCAGTTGGCGCCCGACGCGTTGACCGCATTGCACCGGCGCCTGGCCCACGACCCGGCCGCGCAGGCCACCAGCGCGCAGTGGCAACAGCAACGCGATGCGCTGAGGCGCCTGCACCAGCACATTCTGGACGAGCCCGTTCCGGCCCCATTGATGGCCGCAGCGCAACAGACCGCAGCGGCCCAGCAGGACATTCATCAGTGGTGGCGCTGGGGTGGCATGGCCGCTGGCGTGGTGCTGGCCTTTGGTGTGGGCTGGTTCTCCCATACCGCCTGGCTCGGTGAGGGACAGGTCCAGGCGCACTCGCCCATCCTGGCGCGAGCCGGGGGCGCGCCAGAATTTGCACGCCAGGCCAGCTTTGCGCACGCGGTGTACGCCCCGGAAATCCGGCATCCGGTGGAAGTGGGCGCAAGTGAGCAGGCGCACCTGGTGCAATGGCTGTCCAAGCGAGTGGGCAAGGCGCTCAAGGTGCCGCATCTGCAGGCGCAAGGCTATGAGTTGGTGGGCGGTCGCCTGCTACCCGGTGAAGCCGGTGCGCGGGCGCAATTCATGTTCCAGAACGCGGCCGGCACCCGAATCACGCTTTATCTGGGCGCCGTGGACAAGACTGCCGCCGGCGCTGGTGCTGGTGCTGGTGCCGACACCCGCGAGACCGGCTTCCAGTTTCGCGCGGATGGACCGGTTCCAAGTTTTTACTGGATCGACCAGGGCTTTGGCTATGCGCTGGCCGGGCCAGTGCCGCGAGAGGACCTCATGAAGCTGGCCGAAGCGGTGTATAGCCAGCTTTGATTTACTCGAGCGCCCGCAGCGGATGCGTCTGGGGCGTCCATGGGCTGCTGAAAAACGGCGCCACCATGGCGGGGCTCACGTCTTCAATGCGGGCCGGATTCCAGTGCGGCGTGTTGTCTTTGTCCACTGCCAGCGCGCGGATGCCTTCTACCGTGTCACTCTGACTGGCGCTGCGGCCCAGATGCCGTGGGGCAAAGCAGTGGTGCATCATGTCGCGCTCCATGCGCAGGTCATCGGCCAGGCTCAAGGAGCGGGCGCGGCGAATTTGTTCCAGTGTCACCTGCAGCATCAGCGGGGAGCGCCGGCGCAAGGTGGCCGCGCAGCGCAGCGCCCAGGCGTCGCCAGAGGCCTCCAGCGCCCGCACCATGGCGGGAACTGACTCCAGGCCAAAATAATGATCAATCTGGTTGGCTGTTTCTGAGAAATCACCAAAAGACGCGATTTCGTAATCCGCAAGCCAAGCCTCAATGGCAGACGGCTGATCAAAGTCGAGCAGCACCAGGGCCTCCCAGGCCAAGGGCAAGCGACTCGCGTCAAAACAATGGTCAGCCAGACCCAGCGCCAGCGCTGCAGCGGCGCCCAGGGTGTCGCCGGTCAAGGCCAGCCATTCACCGCTGTGCCCAGGGCAGCGGCTCAAGAAATAACCACCCCCCACGTCCGGGAACAAACCAATGTGGGTCTCGGGCATGGCCATGCGGGTGCGCTCGGTGACGATGCGCAGCCGGGCGCCTTGCGCCAGACCCATGCCACCGCCCATGACGATGCCATCCATGATGGCGATGAAGGGCTTGGGGTAGCTGTGAATCAGGTGATTGAGCGCGTATTCCTCGGTGAAGAAATCCGCCAGCGCCGGGTCGCCCGCCAGCGCGGCCTGGTGAAAGAATCGGATGTCACCGCCGGCGCAAAAGGCGCCGAAAGGTCCGGTCTTGCTGCTGCCACGAATCGCTACCGCCTTGACCTGAGCGTCATCGCGCCAGGCCAGCAGACACTGGCTCAAGCCACGAATCATGTCTAGCGACAGCGCATTGAGGGCTTTGGGACGGTTCAGCGTGATACAGCCGAGTTGGCCACACACCTCGCTCAGCACGCGAGCGGGCTCATCGCCTGGCAAAGGGCGTTGTGCGCCCGATCCGGCGGTCGTCATGGTCTGTTTCTCCATCCAATCAGTTCATTGAGCGCCAGCGCCCCGATCACCAGCGCACCGCCCAGCAACACGTTGGGGCCAGGCACCTCATTGGCGCCGACCCAGGCCAGCAAGATCCCGAAGATCACTTCCAGCAAGCCCAGCAGCGCCACTTCAGGCGCTTTGAGTACCCGGGTGCACAGCACCGCCAACGTACAGGGAATAGCCAGTTGCACCAGGCCCAGGCCGGCCAATAGGCTCAAATCGTGCACTGAGGCCTGAAACGGCAAGGCCATGGACAGAGTCACCAGGCACGACAGCACGGCGCCAATCAAGACCGCCGGGATCAGATCGACGTCGCGTCCTTGCGCATGGGCATGTTGCGTGACGGTCCAGTTGGCGGCGCCAGAGATCGGCACGCACAAGGCCACGAGCGTGCCGAGCAAGCTGCCGCCCTGCGTGATCTGGCTGCCGTACATGTAGACGATGCCGCCGCCGGCCACGACGATGGCAACCCAGGTTCGAGCGAGAATTCGGTGCCCAATAAACAGGCGAGCGGCCAGCGCCGTGAACAAGGGCCCCAGCGCCATGGTGATCAGCACATTGGCGACACTGGTGAGCGTGATCGCCAGCATGAAGAAAGTGAACATGCCCGCCCAGCAAGCGCCGGAAATCCACAGGGCGGAACCGCCACTGCGCATGCGGCCAAAGACACCGCGTCCCAGAAAGATCGGCAGGATCACCAGCAAGGACAGCACCGTGAAGAAGCTGCGCCAAAAAGTGACTTCAAAACTGCGGGCCTGCTCCAGATGGCGCGTCACGACACCGGCGATGGACCACATCAGGGTCACCGCCACCATCAGGAGCACGGCCCGGTTGTGCGTGAGCTTCACACTTCTTTAATCAATTGGGGACAGAGCTTGTTCGCTTGGCGTAACTGCGGACTGTCCCACAAGAAATGGAATTGAGTTGGGGACAGGGCTGGCTCGCTTCGCGTAACGGCGCACTGTCCCACAAGAAATCAAGAGTTAGCGACCCGCGCGCTTGCGCTCGCTCTCGGTCAGGTAACGCTTGCGCAGGCGAATCGACTTGGGCGTGATTTCAACCAGTTCATCGTCTTCGATGAATTCAACACCGTATTCCAGCGTGCACTCAATCGGCGGTGTGATCTTGGCAACATCTTCCTTGCCCGACACACGGAAGTTGGTCAGCTGCTTGGTGCGCGTGGCATTCACCACCAGATCGTTGTCACGGCTGTGGATGCCCACAATCATGCCTTCATAGACCGGATCATTGGGGCGAACAAACATACGGCCACGGTCGTCGAGCTTGCCCAGCGCATAGGTGAAGATTTCGCCGGCGTCCATGGAAATCAGCACGCCGTTTTTGCGGCCACCGATGTCGCCCTTGTGCGGCTCATAGCTGTCGAAGATGTTGGAGATCAGACCGGTGCCACGCGTCAGGTTCAGGAATTCGTTGGTGAACCCGATCAGGCCACGCGCCGGTATGCGGTACTCCAAGCGCACGCGGCCACGGCCGTCCGGCTCCATGTTGACGAGGTCGCCCTTGCGCTCGCCCAAAGCTTGCATCACGCCGCCCTGGTGTTGCTCTTCGATGTCGGCCGTGACCAACTCGATCGGCTCGTACTTTTCACCATTCACGTCTTTCATCACGACGCGTGGCTTGGAGACGGCCATCTCAAAACCTTCGCGGCGCATGTTCTCCAGCAAAATGGTCAGGTGCAGCTCGCCACGACCCATGACTTCGAAGATGCCTTCTTCACCGGTTTCCTTGACGCGCAAGGCGACGTTGTGTTGCAGTTCTTTTTGCAGGCGGTCCCAGATCTGACGGCTTGTGACGTACTTGCCTTCACGCCCGGCGAGCGGGCTGGTGTTGACGCAGAAGTTCATGGTCAGGGTCGGCTCGTCGACCTTGAGCATGGGCAGCGGCATGGGGTTGATCGGATCGGTGATCGTCACACCAATGCCGATGTCAGTCAGGCCGTTGATCAGCACGATTTCACCAGGGCCGGCATCGGTGGTCTGGACGCGCTCCAGGCCTTGGAAGGTCAACACCTGGTTGACACGGCCCTTGACAGCCTTGCCATCGGGCCCTTCCATCACGACCACGTCCATCATGGGCCTGATCGTGCCCTGGCTGATGCGCCCGACGCCAATCCGGCCCACAAAGGTCGAAAAATCGAGCGCTGAAATTTGCAATTGCAGTGGCGCTGCGGGGTCGCCCTGCTGGTGCGGCACGTGCTCTAACACGGTGTTGAACAGGGCCGACATGTCGGGCCCCCACTGTTCACCCTGCTCGCCCTCCACCAAGGACGACCAGCCGTTGATGCCCGAAGCGTAGACCACGGGGAAATCGAGCTGCTCATCGGTGGCACCGAGCTTGTCGAACAAGTCAAACGCGGCGTTGACGACCCACTGGGGACGCGCACCGGGCTTGTCCACCTTGTTCACCACCAGGATCGGCTTCAAGCCCAAGGCCAGGGCCTTTTTGGTCACAAAACGGGTCTGGGGCATGGGGCCTTCTTGCGCATCGATCAACAGCACCACGCCGTCAACCATGGAGAGTGCCCGCTCGACTTCGCCGCCGAAGTCGGCGTGGCCGGGGGTGTCGACGATGTTGATGTGCGTGCCTTGCCAGGTCACGGCGCAGTTCTTGGCCAGAATCGTGATGCCACGCTCCTTTTCAATGGCGTTGTTGTCCATCACGGTGTCGACCACTTTTTCGTGGTCGGCAAAGGTGCCGGACTGGCGCAGTAATTGGTCGACCATGGTGGTCTTGCCATGGTCGACGTGGGCGATGATGGCGATGTTTCGGATTTGTTTATGCGACATGGTTCACTTTCTCTTAAATCTGGTCTAAATCTGTTTTATTGGAGGATGGAGGCCGAGTCGGCGTGCAACACGCCTGGCCCCGATCCACCCTCTCCCACTATCTGTTCAATCTCGAGCGGACTCAGCAGCCGCCCCGGTATCAACTCACCCGCCACCACATGGGCGGTGCCCAACAGAGCGCGGGGTTGCACACCATACACAGCGACCTGAGCGTCATCGGGCCAACTGCCCCGACGCCGCACGCCACTGAGAAAACGCCCTGCATTTTCTTCGTCCAGCGTGACCACCGTGTGCTCGCGCAACAGCGACTCCACCGGCAGCAACTGGCGCCCTCTTTCTTCATCCGTCATAGCCTCCAAGGCCGCCAGCGTCACGCACTGCGCGACATCAAAGCCACCCGTCTCGATCCGGCGCAACTGGGTCAAATGAGCGCCGCAACCCAAGGCTTCGCCGATATCCTCTGCCAAGGTCCTTATGTAGGTTCCCTTGCTGCATTTAACTATTATTTTAATAGCTGAATACTCACTATCCACGAGGGCTAGCGTCAAATTCAGTTCATAAATTGTCACCTCACGGGCTTCCCTCTCAACCTCGATACCGGCCCGTGCGTATTCGTACAGGGCTTTACCATCCTTCTTCAAGGCACTGTGCATCGGCGGTACCTGCCGAATCAGCCCGGTAAACCGCAGCGCCACATCCTGGATATCCTGCGCTGTCACCTTGACAGGCCGCTCTAAAATCACCTCGCCCTCGGCGTCGCCGGTAGTGGTTTTCACACCCAGGCGCGCCACCGCCTCGTACGTTTTGTCCGCGTCCAACTGAAGCTGGCTGAACTTGGTGGCAGCACCAAAGCACAACGGCAACAACCCCGTGGCCAGTGGATCAAGCGTGCCCGTATGGCCGGCTTTCTCAGCCCGCATGAGCCACTTGGCTTTTTGCAGAGCATCGTTGCTGGACCAACCCAAAGGCTTGTCCAGCAACAGCACCCCGTGAACGGGGCGCCTGGCAACCCGTGCATGTGGCGCAGAGCTGTTGCCCCCACGCTTGATCACTTCGTGTACGTCGCTGCCCCCCAAGGGGGCCTTCGCACCTTGGGGCGACCCGGCGGTGCTCATCGTTAGTCCTCTTTGGCCCGGGATGCCACCGCACGCGCTATCAAGGCATTCATGTCAGCGGCATGCTCGGTCGTCTGGTCAAACACAAAGTGCAGCGTTGGCACGGTATGGATGTGCAGGCGCTTGAACAGACCGGCCCGCAAAAAGCCGGCCGCCTGATTCAGGCCTTCGGTACACAGCTTCGAATCGCCGGCCAGGAGGCTGAAGAACACCTTGGCGTGAGCGTAATCGGGCGTGACCTCCACCCCCTGGATCGTGACCATGCCCACCCGCGGATCTTTGAGCTCACGCGCAATCAGCTCCGTCAGATCACGCTGGATCTGATCGGCCACCTTGAAGGCGCGATTCGGGGTTTTTGACTTTTTACGCACGATTTACAGTGAGCCCATCAAAGCGTCCGCGCCACTTCGCGGATTTCAAAGAATTCCAGCACGTCGCCCTCTTGGATGTCGTTGTAGTTCTTGATGTTCAAACCGCAATCAAAGCCTTCACGCACTTCCTTGGCATCGTCCTTGAAGCGCTTGAGCGAGTCGAGTTCACCGGTGAAGATGACCATGTTGTCGCGCAGCAAACGCAGCCGTGCGGTGCGCCGCACCAAACCGGCAGTGACCATACAGCCAGCGATCGTGCCAATCTTGGACACCTTGAAAATCTGACGAATCTCGGCGGTACCAATGACTTCTTCCTTCTTGTCCGGCGTCAACATGCCCGACATGGCGAGCTTGAGTTCATCCACGGCGTCATAGATGATGTCGTAGTAACGGATGTCCACGCCATTGTTCTCGGCCAACTTGCGCGCACCGGCATCAGCGCGGGTGTTGAAACCGATGATGACGGCCTTGGAAGCAATCGCCAGATTCACATCGGACTCGCTGATGGCACCGACTGCGGTGTACACCAGTTGCACCTTGACCTCGTCGGTCGAGAGCTTAAGCAGCGACTGCGCCAGCGCTTCCTGCGAACCCTGCACATCGGCCTTGATGATGATCGGAACCAGCTTGACTTCGCCGGCAGCCATGTCGGTAAACATGTTCTCCAGCTTGGCGGCTTGCTGTTTGGCCAGTTTGGTGTGGCGAAACTTGCCAGCGCGGTAGGTCGCAATTTCACGGGCCCGGCGTTCGTCGGACATCACCATGAACTCATCACCAGCTTGCGGCACTTCCGTCAGGCCTTGGATCTCGACCGGAATCGAAGGGCCGGCGGTCTTGATATTTTTGCTGTTCTCGTCCAACATGGCACGGACACGGCCATAGGTGGAGCCCGCCAGCACAACGTCACCGGTCTTGAGCGTGCCAGACTGCACCAGTATGGTAGCCACCGGGCCACGACCCTTGTCAAGGCGCGCCTCGATCACCAGGCCCTTGGCCATGGCGTCGACTGGCGCCTTGAGCTCCAGCACCTCGGCCTGCAGCAGGACTTGTTCCAGTAGGGCGTCAATCCCGACGCCGGTCTTGGCCGATACCGTAACGAAGGGTGAATCACCACCAAACTCCTCCGGCACCACTTCTTCGACCACCAATTCGTTCTTGACGCGCTCAGGGTTGGCATCGGGCTTGTCGATCTTGTTGATGGCAACCACGATAGGAACACCAGCAGCCTTGGCATGCTTGATGGCCTCTTTGGTTTGCGGCATCACGCCGTCGTCCGCGGCCACCACCAGAATCACGATATCGGTGGCTTGGGCGCCCCGGGCACGCATCGCGGTAAAGGCTTCGTGGCCTGGGGTATCAAGGAAGGAAATCATGCCGCGCGGTGTTTCCACGTGGTACGCGCCAATGTGCTGGGTAATGCCACCGGCCTCGCCCGTGGCCACCTTGGCGCGGCGAATGTAATCGAGCAAGGAGGTCTTGCCATGGTCCACGTGGCCCATGACGGTAACAACGGGTGCGCGCGGCAGCGACTCGGACTGCTGCTGCGACACCTCATCGTCGGTGAATGCTTCGGGATCGTCCAGCGCCGCCACAATCGCCTTGTGGCCCATTTCTTCCACCAAAATCATGGCGGTGTCCTGGTCCAGCGGCTGGTTGATGGTCACCATCTGGCCGAGCTTCATCAAATGCTTGATCACCTCGGACGCCTTAACTGCCATCTTGTGCGCCAACTCGGCCACG
Source organism: Burkholderiales bacterium (assembly GCA_038215405.1). GTDB lineage: Bacteria > Pseudomonadota > Gammaproteobacteria > Burkholderiales > Burkholderiaceae_C > Rhodoferax. The sequence continues at coordinate 49,324 of JBBQQX010000009.1, read as the reverse complement.
GTGATGGTTTCAGGCACGTGCACTTCAATCACACGCTGCTCAACCGGAGCCGCTTGCGCGCGATGGTCATCACGGTCGCGATCACTGCTGCCACGCCTGCCGCCTCGGGCCGGGGCGCGCCAGTTGGTGCTGCGACCCGCTCCTGGTGCGGCGGTGGCGCCACGCGTGGGAATGCCCTTCTTCTTGGCCGGATCGCCCGCCCAACTGCTGGACAGCTTGGCTGACTTGACTTCTTTGCCAGCGCCAGCGGCGGCACCGGCAGCCGGTGCACCTGGTGCGCCGGGCTTGACCGGCTTCGCGGCCACGGCGCCCGCGGCTGGTTTGTGCAGTGTGCCCTTAATCGCCGGTTTGACTTCTTCCGGCTTCTTGGGCGGTGGTGGCGCTTTTTTGGCGGGCGAAGACATCATCAGACGAATGGCTGCGGCTTCATCCTCGGCCTTGCGGCGACGATCACCCAGATCAGCCGCACGGGCAATATCTTCAGCCGCGCGCGCTTTAGAATCTGCCAGTTCCTTCTCGCGTGCCAACCCTTTTTCTCTGGCCAGGTCCTGTTCTTTCTGCGCTGCAGCCAATACCTTGGCTGCTTCAATTTCAGTCGCATCCGGCTTTGCTTGCGCGGGCTCTTGCGGCTTTTGCCTTTCAATCAGCGCCTGCGCGGCGGCAGCGGCGACAGCCGCTTCGGCGGCCACGACGGCGGCCTTTTCAGAGGCTTCACGCGAGCGCGTTTCCTGCTCTTCACGCTGACGCCTGCGCTCAGTGAGTTCTTCTTCCTGGCGACGGATCAGTTCGGCCTGACCGCGTGCTTCTTCTTCGCGACGCGCCAACTCGACGTGGTCGATTTGGGACGCCGCTTCGATTTCCTGTTCGTGCTCAGGCGCAGGCGCCTCGACGCCCACATCAGCGCCATCCTCACGCCGGATGAAAGTGCGCTTCTTGCGCACCTCGACCTGAATGGTGCGCGCCTTGCCACTGGCGTCCGCCTGTTTGATTTCCGTGGTCGACTTCTTGACCAAGGTAATCTTCTTGCGCTCTGCGCCTGCGGCGCCATGGGTCGACTGCAGATAACTCAGCAGGCGCTGCTTGTCAGCGTCATTGAGTTTGTCGGTCGATGCCGTTTTGGCAACGCCCGCCGACTTGAGCTGCTCAAGCAGCGTAGCGGTTGATTTTTTGAGTTCGTTTGCAAACTCGGCGACTGTCGTACTGAACATTTGTTGGGTAACCTTTCATGACCATTACTCTTGAGAAGCGGCGTCATTGGTAAACCAATGTTCGCGCGCCTTCATGATCAAGGTCTTGGCCTCGTCCGCAGACTGGCCGGTGATTTCTGTCAATTCGTCAACGGCCAGGTCAGCCAGGTCGTCCAGGTTGTTAACGCCGCTTGTTGCTAGCTTGGCGATCAGCTCAGGGCTGAGACCCTGAAAATCGTTCAGATCCAGCGAAACCGCCTGCACACTTTCTTCATGCGCGATTTCCATGGTCAACAACGCATCCTTGGCCCGGGTGCGCAATTCGTTGGCGGTGTCCTCGTCGAAGCTCTCGATTTCGAGCATTTCTTCCAGCGGCACATAGGCCACCTGCTCCAGGCTGGTAAAGCCTTCAGCAATCAGCAGATCGGCGATTTCTTCGTCCACATCGAGGTATTCCATGAACAACTTGCGGCCCGAATCGGTTTCGCTCGCCTGCTTCTGGGCCGACTCTGCTGCATCCAGAATGTTGATCTTCCAGCCGGTCAACTCGGAGGCCAGGCGCACGTTCTGGCCGCCACGGCCGATCGCAATCGCCAGGTTTTCTTCGTCGACCACCACATCCATCGCGTGGCGCTCTTCGTCGACCACGATGCTGCTGACATTGGCAGGCGCCAGCGCACCAATCACAAACTGCGCCGGGTCTTCGCTCCACAGCACAATATCGACGCGCTCGCCGGCCAACTCGTTCGTCACCCCATTGACCCGAGTGCCGCGGACACCGACACAGGTTCCGATCGGATCGACCCGCTTGTCATGCGACAACACGGCGATCTTGGCGCGAGAACCGACATCGCGGGCGCAGGATTTTATCTCCAGCAAACCCTGTTCAATCTCGGGGACTTCCTGGCGGAACAGCTCGATCATGAATTCAGGCGCAGAACGAGACAAGATGATCGGCGCACCGCGCAAGGTCAGGTCGACTTCCATGATCATGGCACGAACCCGATCACCGACGCGCAGGTTCTCTTTGGGGATCATCTCGGTACGGCGCAGGCGGCCCTCAACACGGCCGGACTCGACGATCAGATCGCCCTTATCCAGACGCTTGACGGTACCGACAAAGATATTGTCACCGCGCGACATGAAGTCGTTAAGCAGCATTTCACGCTCGGCATCGCGAATTTTTTGCAGAATGACCTGCTTGGCCGCCATAGCGCCAATGCGGCCAATCGGCAAGGATTCGACCGTCTCTTCGATGTATTCGTCGACCTCGATGTCGGGAATCTGCTCCTTGGCTTCAAACAACAGGATTTCCTGATCGGGCAACTGCAAGCCAGCCTCGTCGGGCACCACATGCCAGCGCCTAAAGGTTTCGTAGTTGCCACTGTCGCGGTCAAGCGCCACCCGGATGTCGACATCACCCTGGTAGATCTTTCGTGTGGCCTGGGCCAGCGCCGCTTCAACGGCGCCAAACACCACATCAAGTTCCACGTTTTTTTCACGTGATATGGCTTCTACCAGCATTAACATTTCGCGATTCATGCCATGACTCTCCTGTTTCAATTCAATCCAAATTCGACTCGGTGTCAGCCTTGGCACCGCGGCCTTTAAAACTGACAATCGGCGCCAGGCGCGCCTCTTTCAACTCATCCAGCGTAAAACCCAGGGCCTGCAACGGCGTGGGCAACCTCTTTTTACTTACTTTTTGGCCGGGCTTGACCGCGGGCGCATCGCTCCAGACAATCTGCCAGCCGGGCGAAACACCTGACTCACCGTCGTCGCTTGGGGTGCGCTCCAAGGTACCGCGAAACTTCTTGCGTGTGGCGTTGACCTGACCGGCGGCTGCCGCGCCAATGGGCGCTTTCAGCGTGACATCTATCTCTTTCCCGACAAAACGCTCAAAATCTTTCTCATGGCGCAAGGGTCGATCAATACCGGGCGAGGAGACCTCCAGCCGCTTGTAATCAACACCATCGACTTCCAACGCAAATAACAACTGACGCGTGACCTTCTCGCAGTCTTCGACCGTAATGAAATGTTCGGCCTCCATGCCCGGCAAGGCACCCGCCGACACTGGCTCCCAAGGCAAATCGATTGTGATGCGCAGCAAACCGCCAGCGGAACGCTCGGTTTCCACCAGATCGTAGCCTAGCCCGGCCACGGTTTGCTCAACAATCTCTTTCAGCGCCACGAGTGTTCAAATGCCCTGTATAAAACAATCGACCAAAAAAAACGGGCGGTAGTAACCCGCCCGTTTGGTCGTGAAGGGCCAAATTATAGCCTCAAAAGACCCAATTTCAGCACCATCTGAGCAATGAATTGGGTCGTAGCCACTTGATTTTCAAGAGTTTTACTGTTTTTTTGTCAGCAAGAAAGTGCCTGCTTTGATCAAGACCATGTCGACTGGTTTGAGATATTTTTTGATGGCTGCGTTCACCTGCTCAGCGCTGATCGCGTTGATCTTCACCGGAAAATCATCGAGCCAATTGACCTCGTAGCCACGATTGATGGCAGCCAACAGGGTGTCGGCCATGCCACCCGTGGTCGCCAGGTTGACTTTGAATGCACCAATCAGATTGCTTTTGCGGGATTCAACCTCATCGGGCGTCACACCGGCGCTATACCAAAGGTCCAATTGGCGCTGGCTCGATGCAATGCCTTTTCCCAGCAGTGCAGGCGCAAAACTGGCGGATATTTTCCAATCTCCCGCATTGAACATGTCATTGGCCAGGCTGGCATCCACCCCATAGGTCAGTCCCTCCTTGTCGCGCACATTGGCCATCAAACGCCCGGTAAAACCGCTACCCAAAATAGCAGTGGCCAGGCGCAAAGCCTGGTAGTCGGGGTCGCTGTAGCGCAGACCACTGGCCTGCCCCAAGACGACAGAGACACTGGTCTTATCAGCCATGGCGACTTCTTGCACCTGCTTTTGCCTGGGCGCATCACTGACCACCGCATTGGCACTGCGCACGACGCTGGCGCCGCCCGACCAGCCGGAATAGGACTGGTTGATCGCGGCTTCAAGGGTGCTTATGTCCAGGTCACCGGTCATCACCAGCGTCATGTGCGCCGGTCCGTAATGGGCCTTGTAAAAAGCTTTTACTTCCTCCAGTTTGGCTGATTCGATGGCAGCCAGCAAATCGGCGGGGGCCGGATTTTGATTAGGGTGCGCATCGGGATACACGGCACGGCTGAAAGCATCCGCCGCCCTAAAATCTGTGCTTTCAAGGCGGCGCTGCAGTGCACCGGCATACTGCTTCTTGGCCTTGGCAAACTCGGCGGCCGAAAAGGCTGGTGCGCGCAACTGCTCCGCGAGCAGACTCAGAACCAGTGGCGCATCTTTCTTCAGTGATCTGGCGCTCACCTCCAACACGTCGACACCCACTTTGAAGTTGATGCTGGCACCCACGGCATCCAGTTTCTCGGCAATGGCAAATTTATCCTGTGCGCGGGTTCCCTGGTCAAGCAGCATGCCGGTCAGCGTCGGGATGCTCGGGTTACCACTGCCTGCCAAAGCACGACCTGCCGGCAAGGTGGCGCGCACAGTCACCACGTCTTTGACGCCCATCGGGTAGGCGATGACGTCAATGCCGGCAATGCGGCTGCGCCGCACATGGGGCGCTATTTTGGCGTCAAAGCCTGCAGCCACGCCACCATCGGCGGCAGCGGCTGCATCGCTCAGGCCCGGGGTTTGAACACCCGGCACACGGTAATAGTAGGGGCCATTGCCCGGCAGCACGCTGGCCATGAGTCCTGGCGCAGCGCTGGCGCCACTAGATTCGGTCGGTACAAACCAGCCGGTCGTGCTTTGATCTTCATTCAGGTAGCTATTGGCGACCCGCTTGATGTCTGCCAGCGTGACCCTTTGGGTTGCCTCGTCCAATGAGTAAAACAGCGACCAATTGCCTGCGGCAATGCATTCATTGAGATTGCCAGCCACCGCAAATGAACCATCCCGCTTGAAGGCAGCTTCGGCCAGCGTTTTGGCAATCGCAGCCTTGAGTTCAGCCGCAGTGACGCCATCGCGCTTCAATCGCTCCAATTCCTGAACGATGACCCTTTCGACATCCATGTGTTTCACACCCGGTGCCAGTGGGGCAAAAATGATGTGCAGGGTCGGGTCACTATTGAAACCAGCATCGGCATCCACACCGGTAGAAAGATTCTTATCCGTCACGGCCTTGTACAAACGGCTGTTCTTGCCATCGGCCAGAATGGCGCTGAGCAAGGTGACAGCCGCATAGTCCGGATGGGTGGCGGCCGGAATCTTGTGGGCAATCGCCACCACCCCGAGCTGACCGGCACGCTTCACGATGACCCGGCGGGCACCGGTTTGTGCAGGCTCTTCCGTGTAGACCGTGGGGATGGTGTGGGGTGCGCGCGGGTAAACACCAAATGACTTTTTGACAATCGCGAGCGCCTGGGCCGGCTCAAAGTCGCCAATGATCGAGACGGTGGCGTTGTCTGGCCAGTAAAAGGTGTTGTAGAACTCACGCAGCTTCTCAATCGACACTTTCTCAATGTCACTGCGATGGCCAATAGTGCTGTGGTGATACGGATGTGCCACAAACGCGCTTTGGTAGATTTCCTTGTACAGCGACTGAGTCGGCGAGTTCTCGCCCCGTTCAAACTCATTGCGTACGACGGTCATCTCAGGTCGACGGTCTTCCTCCCGCAGGAGCAGATTTCGCATACGATCTGCCTCCATGTCGGCGACGGCGGCAAGCTGCTCACTTGCCAGGTTTTCATAATAATTGGTTCGGTCCAGCCAGGTGGTGGCGTTGTACTTGGCGCCGGTGCGCTCCAACAACTGGTCGACGTTATTGCCTTTGCTGCGGTCCCGCTGGGTTGTGCCTTTGAACATCAAATGTTCAAGAATATGGGTCGCGCCAGTCGTTCCTGTGACTTCATTTTTGGATCCCACCCGGTAGGTGACCATGAAAGTCAACGTGGGGGTGGAATGCTCGGGCAGAAGCAAGACCTGCAGTCCGTTGGATTTCAGGCTGTATTCATCAATACTCCCCACTGTTTTGACATGGGTAAAACCGTCCACCACCACCGGATCCGCATGCGCCATCCCCACCGAAACAAGGAGAGCGAAGAGCACAAGGCATCGTTTCATGAGTTCACCAAAAAATGCAAAACGGCGACCTTAGCACAGTCAGCCCTGCTTCATACGGATCAATTGTTAGGCGTCGGCGGACAATCCTCCCACCAAGTACAACCGCCGACGTCGCGTGCGACAATTCCGCGCTCAATGTCGCTGCGGTCGAGCCGCAGCATGCCGGGTGCCGCACCGACGGCTCCGAACCTGCCAGCGTCGAAACAACGGCGATTCATTTGCTTAAAGAAGAGAGACCATATGGGATTCCTGACAGGAAAAAAATTATTGATTACCGGTGTTTTGTCCAAGCGCTCCATTGCCTATGGCATTGCGCAGGCCTGCCATGAGCAGGGCGCCGAACTGGCATTCAGCTACGTCGGCGAGCGCTTCAAGGATCGCATCACCGAGTTTGCGGCCGACTTTGGGTCCACACTGGTGTTTGACTGCGATGTGGCAGAAGATGCCCAGATTGAAAAGCTGTTCACCGATCTGGCGACGCACTGGCCCAAATTTGATGGTTTTGTGCACAGCATCGGCTACGCGCCGCGCGAGGCCATTGCTGGCAATTTTCTGGACGGCTTGAGCCGCGAAAACTTCCGCATCGCGCACGACATCAGCGCCTACAGCTTCCCCGCCATGGCCAAGGCCGCCCTGCCTTACCTTAACGACAAATCGTCCTTGCTCACCCTCACCTACCTGGGTGGCGTGCGCGTGGTGCCCAGCTACAACACCATGGGGCTGGCCAAGGCTTCGCTGGAGTCCTCGGTGCGTTACCTGGCGGATGCGATCGGCCCGCGCGGCATGCGCGTGAATGGCCTGAGCGCGGGCGCCGTCAAGACCCTGGCTGCCAGCGGTATCAAGGACTTTGGCCGCTTGCTGGCCATTTCAGCCAGCGCATCACCTTTGAAGCGCAACGTGACAATTGAAGAGGTCGGCAACGTGGCCGCGTTCTTACTCAGCGACCTGGCCTCAGGCATGACCGGGCAAATTTCGTATGTCGATTGCGGCGTCAGCCAGACCGCCGTGGCCGTCGTTGAATCTTGATAAAATAGGGCCTTAGCCCTCGTCGGTACTGCGTAGGGAGCTATCTAAATAATAGCTGCCTAGCCAGTCACAAATCAGGGTTTGACGCAATCGGCATAGTAGCAGCGCTGCCCGTCCGCGTCCTGCACTTCCACCAGCCCGTGAATATCGGTCTCGAAACCGGGGCACTGGACATTGAATTCGCGCGCAAACTTCAGGTAGTCAACGATTTTCTTGTTGAACACCTCACCCGGAATCAACAAGGGAATGCCGGGTGGGTAAGGCGTGACCAGGCCCACCGTGATGCGGCCTTCCAGCTCGTCAATCGGCACGCGCTCGGTTTTGCGCAACGCAATGTGGGCATAGGCATCGCTGGGCTTCATCGCGGGCGTCAGGTCGCTTAAATACATGTCGGTGGTCAGACGCGCGATATCGTATTTGGCGTAAAGCTGATGAATGTGCTGGCACAAGTCGGCCAGGCCCATGGTTTCGTACTTGGGATGGTTCTGGCAAAACGCCGGCAGGATGCGCCACATCGGCTGGTTCTTGTCGTAGTCGTCCTTGAACTGCTGCAAGGCCGTCAACATGCTGTTCCACCGGCCCTTGGTGATGCCGATGGTAAACATGATGAAAAAGCTGTAGAGCCCGGTTTTTTCCACCACCACGCCGTGTTCGGCCAGGAACTTGTTGACGACGCTGGCCGGAATGCCGGTCTTGGCAAACTTGCCGTTCAAGTCCATGCCGGGCGTAACCACCGTCGATTTGATCGGGTCAAGCATGTTGAAACCGGTGGCCATCTTGCCAAAGCCGTGCCAGTTGACACCGGCTTTGGCTTTGGCGGACTCCCCTTTGATGATCCAGGCATCGGCGCGGCCAATGCCTTCTTCCACCAGTTTTTCAGGTCCCCAGACCTTGAACCACCAATCCGCGCCATATTCTTCGTCAATCTTGCGCATAGCGCGGCGGAAGTCGAGCGCTTCGGCAATGCTTTCCTCAACCAGTGCGGTGCCACCGGGTGGTTCCATCATGGCTGCGGCTACATCGCAACTGGCGATGATGCTGTACTGCGGGCTGGTGCTGGTATGCATCAGGTATGCATCGTTGAACAGGTGTTTGTCGAGCTTGACGGTTTGTGAGTCCTGCACCAGCACCTGACTGGCCTGGCTGATACCGGCCAGCAGCTTGTGAATGGACTGCGTGGCGTACACCATGGCATGTTTGGGCCGGGTACGCTTCTTGCCCATGGCATGGTAGGTGCCGTAGAACGGGTGAAACGCGGCATGCGGCAACCAGGCTTCGTCGAAATGGATGTTCTCCACATAACCGTCGAGCATGTTTTTGACGGTTTCGGTGTTGTACAACACGCCGTCATAGGTGGACTGGGTCAGCGTCAACACGCGCGGCTTGATCTGGCTCAGGTCGGCATCGGGCAGATGCTCTCTGATCAACGGGTTGACCTTGATCTTCGCCTTGATGGAGGCGGGTTCGAACTCGCTCTTGGGGATCGGCCCGATGATGCCAAAGTGATTGCGTGTGGGCTTCAAGAACACCGGAATGGCTCCGGTCATGATGATCGCGTGCAAGATGGACACATGGCAATTGCGGTCCACCACCACCACATCGTTGGGCGCCACCGTGTGATGCCATACCATCTTGTTGGAGGTTGAGGTGCCATTGGTGACAAAGAAGCAATGGTCGGCGTTGAAGATGCGCGCGGCATTGCGCTCGCTCTTGCCGATGGCGCCGTCATGGTCGAGTAACTGGCCCAGTTCTTCCACCGCGTTGCAGACGTCCGCCCGCAGCATGTTCTCACCATAAAACTGGTGGTACATCTGCCCCACCGGGCTTTTCAGAAACGCCACGCCACCCGAGTGGCCTGGGCAGTGCCAGGAGTAGGAACCATTCTCCGCATAGTCCAGCAAGGCCTTGAAGAAAGGCGGCTGCACGCCTTCCAGGTAGTTTTTGGCTTGGTGAATGATGTGGCGCGCCACGAACTCCGGTGTGTCCTCGAACATGTGGATGAAGCCGTGCAGCTCACGCAAAATGTCGTTGGGCAGGTGGCGTGACGTCTTGGTCTCGCCATAGATGTAGATAGGCACATCCAGGTTTTTGCGACGTACTTCCTCAATGAAGTGGCGCAAATTCACCACCGCCGGGTCCAGGTCCGGCCCGGGCGTGAATTCTTCATCGTCGATCGACAAAATAAAGGCACTGGCGCGGCTTTGCTGCTGCGCAAATTGGCTCAAGTCGCCGTAGCTGGTGACACCCAGCACTTCAAGGCCTTCTGACTCAATGGCTTGGGCCAGCGCCCGAATACCCAGGCCGGAGGTGTTTTCAGAGCGAAAATCTTCGTCAATAATGACGATGGGAAAACGAAACTTCATTGCTAACTCCAGCCAAACACAAAACAATTTCATGAATAAGGCGCGAAGTGTAAGGACTTATCCAGTCGCAACCCTTGCGCACGCCGACTTTTGCCCCAGAATGTGGCAAGGGCAACACAATTGGAAACAAACATGGCTGATTCCACGATCTGGTGGCTGTTAACAGGGGCATTCATCGCCATCGAACTTCTGACCGGGACCTTTTATTTGCTCATGTTGTCGCTGGGTCTGGCCGGAGCTGCCATCGCCGCTCACCTGGGTGCCACTGCCCCGATGCAATTGGTGGTGGCCGCAGTGCTGGGCGGTGGTCTGGTCGTGGCTTGGCGCAGCTACAGGAAGCACCAGCCGCCCGCCTTGCCCGCAGGCGCCAACCGGGATGTCAATCTGGACGTTGGGGAGAGCCTGCAGGTCCAGACGTGGAACGAGGACGGCACCAGCACGGCAAAGTACCGCGGTGCCGTCTGGAACGTATCGCTGCGAGCCGGAGCGGTGTCGACGCCGGGTCTGCACCGCATCGTTGAAGTGGTCGGCAGCCGCCTAGTGGTCGAGAAGTTGTAAATCTTTTTTGATTTTTTGGAGAGTTAAGTATGGAAGTTGCAGTCATCCTGTTCGTCATCGCGGTGATCTTTGTCACGCAGTCGGTCAAGGTCGTTCCCCAACAACACGCCTGGGTCGTCGAACGGCTGGGCAAGTACAACGGCACCCTGATGCCGGGTTTGAACTTTTTGGTACCCTTTGTCGACAAAGTGGCTTACAAACACCTGCTCAAGGAAGTGCCACTGGACATCCCCAGCCAGGTCTGCATCACGCGTGACAACACCCAGTTGCAGGTCGATGGCATCCTGTATTTCCAGGTGACCGATGCGATGCGTGCCAGCTACGGCTCCAGCAACTACATCATGGCGATCTCACAATTGGCGCAGACCTCGCTGCGCTCCGTCATCGGCAAGCTCGAACTCGACAAGACGTTTGAAGAGCGCGACATCATCAACGCCCAGGTGGTGCAGGCGATTGACGAGGCGGCTTTGAACTGGGGTGTCAAGGTGCTGCGTTATGAGATCAAAGACTTGACACCACCGAAAGAAATTCTGCACGCCATGCAGCAACAAATCACGGCCGAGCGTGAAAAGCGCGCGCTGATTGCCGCATCGGAAGGGCGTCGCCAGGAGCAGATCAACATTGCGACCGGCGAGCGTGAAGCTTTCATTGCCCGCTCTGAAGGCGAAAAGCAGGCGGTGATCAACAAGGCCCAGGGCGATGCGCAATCCATTTTGGCGGTCGCAGAAGCGACCGGTCAGGCGATTGAACGCATTGCAGCGGCCATTCGCCAGCCCGGCGGCGCCGAGGCGGTGCAGCTCAAAGTTGCGGAAAAAGCGGTAGACGCCTACTCCAAAGTGGCGGCCGAGGCCACCACTACCCTGATTGTTCCCAGCAACATGACCGAGGTGTCAGCGCTGATTTCTTCCGCCATGAAGATGGTGCAAGCGCAACGCAGCTAGGCCACTGTCAGCAGCAAAAAACCCGTTTTTTTCTACAGGAAACGGCGTCTTTTTAACGCCAGAGCTAAAACAGCGAAGACCCGTTCAGCGCCGCAGGAACTGCCGAAGTTTCAGGCCAGTTGCCCAGATAGATGCAAAATATATAGCACCCGAGCCAATCATGACGAGGGCTAGAAGCCGAATTCGTTTAAAACTTTCCGCGCGCAGCCCGGTCCAGGAGACAGCGCCGTTGGCCCACATCAAAAAGACCGCCAGCAAAGCGCAGGCTGCGATCACCTGCAAGACAAAAACGCCCCACCCCGGCTCAGGCTTGTAGCTGCCACGCCGCATCAGCCCCACCAACAGCCAAGCGGCATTGATCATGGCGCCAATGCCAATCGACAGCGTCAGCGCCGCATGGGCAAACACCGGCACCAGCGCGAGATTGAGCAGTTGGGTAATGACCAGCACGGCCACGGCGATCATGACCGGTGTTTTGGTGTCCTGGTTGGCGTAATAACCCGGCGCCAGCACCTTGATGGCCACGATGCCGACCAAGCCCACGCCCCAACCCATCAGGGCTGATGTAATCTGTTGCACGTCAAAGTCCGTCATGGCGCCGTAGTGATACAGCACGGCCACAAGTGGTTTGGGGAACACAAGCAACGCCACCGCGCACGGCACTGCCAGCAGCACCACAAGGCGCAGGCCCCAGTCCAGCATGGCCGAGTATTTAGCCGGGTCGCCCGCAGCGCGCGCACCCGCGAGCTGCGGCATCAGCACCACACCCATGGCGACGCCAAGCATGGCCGTGGGGAATTCCATCAGGCGGTCGGCATAGGTGATCCAACTCACACTGCCGGGCGCCAGGTGCGAGGCGATCTGCGTGTTGATCAACATCGAAATATGCGCCACGCTCACCCCCAGCAAGGCCGGTCCCATCAGGCGCAAGATGTTTTTAGTCGCCGGGTCGCTCCATGCCGCACGCAGCGCCCGCCAGCGCAGGCCGACGGCTGGGGCAAGACCGAGCCTTTTCAAAGCCAGCCACTGCACACCGAGTTGCAGCATGCCGCCCGCGAGCACACCGCCCGCCAGCGCATAGATCGGCTCCAGCCCCAGGCTCTTGAACCAAGGCGCGCCCAGCCAGGCCGCGCCGATCATGCACAGGTTCAACAAGACCGGCGTGGCGGCCGGCACGGCAAAACGTTTCCAGGTGTTGAGCACACCCGCCCCCAGCGCCACCAGCGACATGAAGGCAATGTACGGAAACATCCAGCGCGTCATGACGACGGCGATCTCAAAGCCGCGCGGGTCTTGCTGCAGGCCGCTGGCCATGGCCCACACCAAGGCCGGAGCAGCCGCCACGCCGATGATGCTGAGCACCAACAACGCCCAGGTCAGCACCGTGGCGGCATGGTTGATCACGGCTTTTGTGGCCGCCTCGCCGTGCTGCGCTTTGGAGGCCGCCAGCACCGGCACAAAAGCTTGGCTGAAGGCGCCTTCAGCAAAAAAACGGCGAAACAGATTGGGGATGCGAAACGCGACATTGAAAGCGTCCGTCGTGGCGTTGGCGCCAAAGGTCGACGCAATCAGAAGTTCGCGCACCAGCCCGGTAATGCGCGACACCAGGGTCAGCAGGGAAACAATGGAAGCAGATTTGAAGAGACTCACGGGCCGCAGTGTAGCTGCGCCAGTGCGGCAGCTGTTAGAATCGCAGGCTTTGCTGGCAACATCCTCAGACACAAGGAACTATCAATATGGCATCTACCAAACCCAAGAAAAAGAACCCGCGCCTGGCGTCGGGCCGCAAACGCGTCCGTCAGGACGTCAAAATCAACGCTGCAAACACCTCGCTGCGCTCGAAATACCGCACGGCGGTCAAGAACGTGGAAAAAGCAGTTGTCGCTGGCGACAAGGCCAAGGCAACCGAATTGTTTGCCAAGATGCAGGCCGTGGTTGACACCGTGGCTGACAAAGGCATCTTCCACAAAAACAAGGCAGCTCGCGACAAGAGCCGTCTGTCGACCAAGGTAAAAGCCCTGGTCGCCGTCGCCGCCTGATTTTTCAGGCAACTCGCACGCATTCCCAAGGTAATTGAGAATGCGCCGTTTGTAACGGGTGCGCTGCTCAAGCAAAGCAAAATAGCCGTCTTACGACGGCTATTTTGTGTGCGCCTAGAATTACTCTTCAACGGCCCGCGATTGAACGGGCCTTTTTGTTTTCTTGGGAACCGTGTGCCGCGACGCAGAGCGACCAGGCGCCATCCCCGACTGACCAACTGGAGCCCCATTCATGACTGCCACCCCGTTTATTGAAGCCGCATCGCCCCACGTCATGAACACCTATGGTCGTTTGCCGATCGCGCTGTCTCACGGCCAGGGTTGCCGCGTGTGGGATGTCAATGGCAAGTCGTATCTGGACGCGCTCGGTGGCATCGCAGTCAACACGCTGGGCCACAACCATCCCAAGCTGGTGCCGGCGCTGCAGGATCAGGTTGGAAAAATCATCCACAGCTGCAACTACTACCACGTGCCCAACCAGGAGGTGCTGGCCAAAAAACTGGTCGAGCTATCGGGCATGAGCAATGTCTTTTTCTGTTCCACCGGACTGGAAGCCAACGAGGCCGCCTTGAAGCTGGCGCGCAAATTCGGCCATGACAAGGGCATCGACCGACCCGAGATCGTGGTGTATGAGAAGGCCTTTCATGGCCGCTCCATCGCCACCTTGAGCGCTACCGGCAACCCCAAGGTGCAGGCTGGCTTTGGTCCGCTGGTGGAAGGCTTCATCCGGGTGCCGATCAACAGCATGGACAATCTCCTGGCCGCGACCGACGGCAACCCCAATGTGGTGGCGGTATTTCTGGAGGCTATCCAGGGCGAAGGCGGCATTAACCCCATGCACATGGACTACCTCAAGGCGGTGCGACAGCTGTGCGACGAGCGTGACTGGTTGCTGATGATCGACGAGGTGCAATGCGGTATGGGCCGCACCGGCAAATGGTTTGCCCATCAATGGGCCGGCGTCAAACCTGACGTCATGCCCCTGGCCAAGGGCCTGGGCTCGGGCGTGCCGGTCGGGGCTGTGGTGGCGGGTCCGAAGGCCGCCCACATCTTTCAGCCCGGCAACCACGGCACCACCTTTGGCGGGAACCCGCTGGCGATGCGAGCCGGGGTCGAGACCATTCGCATCATAGAAGAAGATGGCTTGATGGAGAACGCGACTCGGGTGGGCAAGCACTTGAGCGCTGCGTTTGAGCAGGTCCTGGCGGCAGAACTGGCCTCAGGCGCTGTCAAGGAGATTCGCGGCATGGGCCTGATGATCGGCATCGAGCTGGCCAAGCCCTGCTCAGCCCTGGTCCAGCAGTCTGCCGACAAGGGTCTGCTGATCAGCGTGACCGCCGACACCGTTATCCGCCTGGTACCGCCGCTGATCATGAGCACAACGGAGGCCGACGAAGTGGTCAGCATCCTGAGTCCGCTGATCAAGCAGCTATTGCTTGATGCCGGCTAAAGAACGCCTATAACAAACCCCTGCCCCGCGAGCACCCGCCATGAAACACTACCTGCAATTCAGCGACCTCAGTGCCCCCGACTACGCTTATCTGTTTGAGCGAGCCGCCCTGATCAAGAGAAAATTCAAAGCCTACGAGAGGCATCAGCCGCTGTTGGACCGCACCCTGGCCATGATTTTCGAGAAAGCATCCACCCGCACGCGGGTGAGCTTTGAAGCCGGCATGTACCAGTTAGGTGGCAGCGTGGTGAACCTGACGACCGGCGACAGCCAACTGGGTCGGGCCGAGCCGATTGAAGACAGCGCCAAGGTGATCAGCCGCATGGTCGATCTGGTGATGATCCGCACCTTTGAGCAAACCAAGATCGAGCGCTTTGCCCAGCACTCCCGTGTGCCAGTCATCAACGGTCTGACCAACGAATTTCACCCCTGCCAGATTCTGGCCGACATCTTCACGTACATCGAGCACCGCGGCTCGATTGCAGGCAAGACCGTAGCCTGGGTCGGTGACGGCAACAACATGGCCAACACCTGGCTGCAGGCCAGCGAAATCCTCGGTTTCAAGGTGCATGTCAGCACGCCCAGCGGCTATGAGGTCGACCAGTCAGTTGCGGGCCTGCGCTCTGGCGCGAGCTATCAGGTTTTCAGCGATCCGATGCAGGCTTGTTCCGGTGCCGATCTGGTCACCACCGACGTCTGGACCAGCATGGGTTTTGAAGCCGAAAACGAAGCCCGTAAGGTGGCATTTCCCGACTGGTGCGTCGACCTGGACATGATGCGCGCAGCCAAGCCCGATGCGCTGTTCATGCACTGCCTGCCGGCACACCGGGGCGAGGAAGTTCAAGCCGAGGTGATTGATGGCGCGCAATCGGTGGTGTGGGAAGAAGCCGAAAACCGCATGCATGTGCAAAAGGCGCTGATGGAGTACCTGCTACTGGGCCGCCTGTGAGCGAGCACTCAGCAAAAGCAGCATGACATGCGGGCCTTTTTTTGGCCCGTGTCTATTTCACAGGGAGGCCGACCATCGTAGATGTGTCAGGCCGACTGCTTGAACGCCATCACGGCCTGGTTGCGCAGTGTTCTGAGCAGGGCCAGCTCTTTCTCATCAATCACCATGCCGCCTTTTTCTGCTTTGTCGGCGTAAATCAGGCCCAAAGGCCGGCCCTTGATGTTCACCGGCAACAGCAAAAACGCGGGCGCGTTGAAAAGCTCGTGATACCAGGCGGGCAGGCGCGCGGCAATCATGGCTTCGCTGGCGTCCCGGATCATGGTATCAACACCCTTGCTGCAGACCACCGCAAACAGGTCGGGCGGATCGGTCTTGAACGTGACGTTAAATCGCTTCACCACGGTCTCAACGCCCTGCCCTAAACCAAAGCGACCCGTCAGGGTGTCGGTCTTGGCGTCGCGCAGGCAAAACACCATGCGCTGAAAGCCCATGGCGCGGAACATGGTCTCCAGGATCATGCGCAGCACATCACTCAAATTGAAATCTTCCACCAGCGTGTTGGTGATGTCCTGAATACCCGCCGCCAGAATCTGTGCCACCTGCTGAGTCTCGTCGCGTGGGCCTGCTGTCTGGGCTGGCAAGTGGACCGCCTGAGTCGCTTCCAGCGCCAGCGGAGATAAGGTGTCAGAGACTTCTTCGTCCGGGCCGCGCTGGGCACCATCCGGTTCAGCCGGGGCCTTCAACAAATTGGCGGCGGCCGAGCCAGGCGCCACCTTGATGTCCATGACACCGGCCATCTCGATCAATTTTTTGCGAGCCACCGCGGTCGCCACCTGCACCGCGCCGGTACTGATACCCAGCGTCTTGGCATAACGTCTGCCAATCTGCGCCAGTTGCCCGGCTACCGCTTCGGGCTCGGCATGCAGCATCGCATCGGCCATCTCGTTGGCGGCCAGGGCCATCCAGCGCTGACGCTCCAGCGCATCTGTCGGGGCTCGCACCGGGGGATCGCCGCTGGGTTTGTGCATGCAGCGCTGCAAGCCCTCGGGCAAGCCCCAGGCTTTTGCCACCCCCACGCCCAGCGCCTCATAGCTCAAACCCAGCACACTGGCGGACGCAGTCGCCTCGCTCACCGGCTGGCGGCTGGCTTGCGTGATGCCGCGCACCGTGCGCGCTTCTTCCGGAAAATAGAACGAGGCCAGCAAACGCCCCAGGTTATGAAACATGGCACCAATAAAGGATTCCTCTGTCCCTTGCATGCCTGGGCTCAGCTCACTGGCAATCGAGCCCGCCATCAACGAGCGCAGAAATTCTTCTCTCAGTACCTGGGCGTGGGCTTTGTCCTGCATGTGTTCCAGCAGCACCAAGCTCAGTGCCATGTTGCGGATGCCGTTAAAGCCCACCAAGCTGACCGCCCTTGACACGGTACCGATGCTGCTGCCGCGGGCGTAATGGGCGCTGTTGACCAGGCGCAGCAGCTTGTTGGTCAGAGCGACATCCTTCAGGATCTCATTGGTGACGCTGTTGATGCTCTCCTTTTCCGAGCTGGCCATGCTCTGGATGCGCAGCACCGCGTCGGACAGCGCCGGAAAATCACTCTTGTGGCGCATGCGCCGCAGCAGAAATTCCAGCGTGCTGTTGCTGCCGCCAGCGGCTGCACCTTGCCCGGCTCTGGCGCTGGTCACGCCCGACCAGTTGGACAACTCGTCCCGAAATACCTGGGCACTGGCGTGGCGCTGCGACGGTTCTCGCATCAGCGCCCGCATCAGCACGGCACGCAACTGGTCGTCGACGTCGCTACTCAGGCCAGCGGGCAGCGAGAATTGCTCGTGCAGCACCCGGTAAATGGCCCGATAGGGATCACGTTCGGCATTGAGCGGCTGGCCCGACAGCATTTCGGCCAGCACCATGCCCGCCGAAAAAATATCCATCGACGCCGTGGGCGGCAGGTTTTCGGCCGCCTCAGGCGACATATAACCCGGTGTGCCGCTGGCAGGGGCCGTGGTGGTGGTGCCAACAAACGCCTGCATGCGCGCGGCAATGCCAAAGTCCATCACCCGCGCGCGCCCGGCGGAGTCGATCAGGATATTGGAGGGTTTCAAATCGCGGTGCACCACCCCGGCAGCGTGCGCCACCACCAGCGCGTCGAGCACGCCAAGCATCAAGGCCACCGCCTCGGCTGGCACCATGGCGCCCTGCTTGGCCAGGCGCAGGGCCAGTGTCTGGCCCGGCACATACTCGAACACCAGGAAGGGCTGCTGATCTTGCACATCGGCCTCAAACACCGGCACGATGTTGGGGTGCGTCAGGCGACTGACGCTGCGCGCCTCCTGCAACCATTGGGCCAGGGCTGAAGCGTCCGAACTGGGGCCGACCTTTATCACCTTGATCGCCACCTCGCGCTCCAGACGCGGATCGAACGCCAACCAGACAATCGATTGCGCACCACAGCCCAGAATGCGACGCAGCTCAAAGCGGCCCATCAGGGCCGGCTGCGCGGGTGTCGAGGCGCCAGGCGGCAGCTTGCGAATGGTCTTTAGCGGTGAAAAATCAGCCATGGCTCGGTCTGGATGGCCTCATGAAATATGACAGCTCGGTTGCGATGACACAGTGTAGTGCTACACGCGGATGATCACAGCGACGCTTGGCCCGCACACTGCCGCCACCGCTTGGCTGCCCCCCGGCGGGATGCTATTTCAGCTGCACCGACCCTGACACCGTCACCAACACGGCGGTCTTTCCCGCCTCCACCGGAACGGGCGCATCGGACGTCGCCTTGGCCTCCATCGCCATCATCCGGGGCCGCGGGGTGTAGCCCTGGTCATTGGCGCTGACGTTGACTTCACGCAGCGTGTAGCCAGTGAAGCCGAAACCGCGGGCGATGTCGCTGGCCCGCGACTTGAAGCGCTCGATCGCCATGCTTTGCGCATCGCCTTCAACTTGGGTGCGCTGCTCGCGGCTCAGACTGAAGCTGACATTGCTCACGGTCAAGGTCTGTATCTTGCCAGCGGCGATGCTGATACGTGCAAAGTCGCGCCCCTCCAGAATCAGCTCGGCAGTACCCTGCCAGCCGCTGGGTTTGCCGTCACGGCCATAACGCGGATAGAGGCTGAAGTTGCCGGTGCGAGCCTCCAACTGGCCCGGCAGCGCCGCCTTTTTGGCTTCAACCAAAGCGGCATCCAATGCGCTCTTAAGCTGGCTCTGCACAGCGCTGGCATCGCTTCCGTCACGGGTCGTGCTCATGGCAATCGACAACAGATCTTGCGGCACTTCCACCGAGCCGGTGGCCGACAGCTGCACCACGTTTTGCACGGACGGCGCGGCATTTTGTTGGGCAAAAAGGACGTTAGCCCCCGTCAATAAAGAACATAACGCTATCAATTTAATCTTTTTATTCAACCCAATTCCTTCACAGAAACGACCCGCAGTGGATGAAGCACCGGGGTTCAGAATTCAAGCTTACTTGGTGTCCACTTCCAGCCAGCCATCAGCACTGAGCTGGCGCAACTGCTGGCGCAGGTCGGCGCGTTCCTGCGCAGTCAAACGCCGATCATAGGACCCCAAGGCCGGTGAATCGCCGACCTGACCGTGCTCCTGTACCTGCGGTTTCTTCAAGGCCTCGCGCAACTCGGAGCGCCGCACATCAGGTTGAGCCGGGGCCAGCGCCGCGTCCCGCCTGGGCGGTGCAGCCTGCGCCCAAGCCCCCACTGCACAGACAGACAGAAAAAGAAAAAGATGAGAATTCTTCATGCACTAACAATAACGCCAAATCGCCTGGCTGTGCGCGGCTTGTTGGCTGGTCACCGGCCGGTTGCGGCAACATTTGTAACAGCGTGTCATTGTTGTCCGACAATTCCGACATTTGAGCAATCCAGCCTGCAAAATCGGCTCTGTTACAAATTCAAGGAGGCACAGATGAGCCAAGTCCCCAATCGCAACGACAAGATATTGATTTGCGACGACGATGTCCGCATCCGCGACCTGCTGCGCCGCTACCTGACCCAAGAGGGCTTCGACGTGCTGCAAGCTGAAGACGGCAAATCGCTGACGCGCCTGTTGTTGCGCGAACCCGTGGACCTGATCGTGCTCGACCTGATGATGCCGGGCGAGGACGGCCTGTCGATCTGCCGGCGGCTGCGCGCGGCCAATGACCGCACCCCCATCATCATGCTGACCGCCAAAGGAGAAGACGTGGACCGGATCGTCGGCCTGGAGGTCGGCGCTGACGATTACCTGGGCAAGCCCTTCAACCCGCGTGAACTGCTGGCCCGCATCCACGCCGTGCTGCGCCGCCGACCGACTCAGGAGGCTCCCGGATCGCCCTCCAGCGACAACGCGGTGGTGAGCTTTGGCCCATTTACCTTTGACCTGGGCGCACGCACGCTGCGCAAGGACAACGAGGATCAGCCCCTGACCACCGGCGAATTCGCAATGCTCAAAGCGCTGGTACGCCATCCGCGCCAACCACTGTCGCGCGAAAAGCTGGCTCAGTTGGCGCGCGGGCGCGAGTTCGAACCCTTTGACCGCAGTCTGGACGTGCAAGTGTCGCGCTTGCGAAAATTGATCGAAGTGGACGCCACCGCACCGCGCTATATCCAGACGGTCTGGGGTGTCGGTTATGTTTTTGTTCCTGATGGCGCGGCTTGAATTCCTTGAAAAACACCTTGACTGAGGCGCCGGTCAAGAGCGACGACACCAGCGGTCTGATGCCGCTGGACGCCCGTCCGACAGGGCGCAACGCGCGGGTGCCCTTGAGTTTATTCTGGCGTACTTTCTTCTTGTTGGCCCTGCTGCTCATTGGCAGCATCCTGGCCTGGCTGCAGACGTTGCGGGCACTCGAATTTGATCCGCGCGCCATCCAGACGGCGCAGCAGATTGCGTCGTTGGTCAATTTGAGCCGCGCTGCGCTGATTCATTCGGACTCCATCAACCGCGTGTCCCTGATCAAAGCCATGAAGGAGCAGGAAGGCGTGCGCATTGTGCCGCGCGAACCCGGTGACCGTTTTGAGCCCTTTGACACGGATGCGCTCGGTCAGCGCATTTCGCAGGAGCTTCAATCAAGGCTCGGACCGGGCACCGTGGTGGCCAACAGCGTCAACCAGGAGGTCGGGCTATGGGTCGGCTTCACGATTGACGAAGACCGCTACTGGATGCTCACGGACCGCTCCCGCTTTAGCCGCACCACCGGGCGCACCTGGCTAATCTGGCTGATGACAGCGGGTGCCCTATCGCTGGCCGGTGCCGCGCTGATTGCGCGTTTGATCAATCGACCCCTGAAACAACTGTCTTTTGCTGCAGGGCGGGTGCGTGACGGTGATTTCGAGGCCAGTTCCCTGGATGAAACCGTGGCCACCAACGAGATCCGGGCGGTCAATATCGGTTTTAACCGCATGACGCAGATGCTGGCCAAGATCGAGCAAGACCGCGCCGTCATGCTCGCCGGCATTTCGCATGATCTGCGCACGCCACTGGCGCGCCTGCGGCTGGAAACGGAGCTCAGCGTGGTCGATGTGGAGGCGCAGGCCAACATGGTCGCCGACATTGCCCAACTTGACGCCATCATCGGCAAGTTTCTGGACTACGCCCGTCCTGGCAACGTCAAATTGAACCCGGTATCCCTGCGCGAGGCCTTCGACAACTGTCTGTACAGCACGCGCAACCGCACCGACATGCAGGTCAACCTGGATGTGGGAGACGACTTGATGGTGCTCGCGGATGCGGTGGAACTGGGCCGCGTCATCACCAATCTGCTGGAAAACGCCGCGCGTTACGGCAAGTCGCAAGCAACCGGCGTGGCCGTGGTGGACATCGCCGCCAAGGCGCGCGACCAGTGGGTGCTGCTGCGGCTTCGTGACCATGGCGTGGGCGTCTCCGAGGAGCAACTGACCACCCTGACAACACCGTTTTACCGCGGCGAAGGCGCCCGCACTGCCGCCAACGGCGCCGGACTGGGGCTGGCCATTGTCGAGAAAACCGTGTCACGCATGGGTGGCACCTTTGTATTGAGCAATGCCGCCTCCGGCGGCCTGGCGGCCAACATCAAGCTGCAGCGAGCACCCAGGGCCTGAGCGAGCTGCAACAAGCACGAACCCTAGCGCGCCTTGCGGGCGGCATTGCCACCCAAACGCTTGGAGCCCGTCTCGCGCGGGGGCAAGCCGGTGTGCTGGGTGAGTAAGCGCCCGGACTGCACTTTGCTGGCGGGCGCGGATGCGGTCGCTGCTGTCGAATTCTTGCGCCGCGCACTCGTGTAGCTGCTGTCGGTGAGCGGCTGGAAAGTCGGGATTAGATGGTGCTTGCCATTGCCGATCAGGTCGGCGCGGCCCATGCTTTTAAGCGCGTCACGCAGCAGCGGCCAGTTGTTGGCGTCGTGGTAGCGCAAGAATGCCTTGTGCAGACGCCGGCGTTTTTCACCCCGAACGATGTCCACCGTTTCGCTGTCGCGCGTGATCTTGCGCAGCGGGTTCTTGTCGGTGTGGTACATCGCCGTGGCAGTCGCCATCGGGCTGGGGTAGAAGGTCTGAACCTGGTCGGCGCGAAAGCCATTCTTCTTCAGCCACAGCGCCAGGTTCATCATGTCTTCGTCACTGGTGCCAGGGTGAGCGGCGATGAAATACGGAATCAAAAACTGCTTCTTGCCCGCTTCCAGAGTGAACTTGTCAAACAGCGCTTTGAACTTGTCGTAGCTGCCAATGCCGGGCTTCATCATCTTGGTCAGCGGCCCCGACTCAGTGTGCTCGGGCGCAATCTTGAGGTAGCCGCCGACGTGGTGCTGCACCAACTCTTTCACGTACTCCGGGCTTTGTATCGCCAGGTCATAGCGCACACCTGAACCAATCAGGATCTTCTTGATGCCTTTAAGCGCGCGCCCGCGGCGGTAGATGTTGATCAGCGGGTCGTGGTTGGTCCCCAGGTTTTGGCAGACACCGGGGTAAACGCAACTCGGCTTACGACAGGCGGCCTCGATCTCGGGGCTCTTGCAGCCCAATCGGTACATATTGGCCGTGGGGCCGCCCAGGTCGGAAATCGTGCCGGTAAAGCCCTTGACCTTGTCGCGCACATCTTCAATTTCGCGAATCACAGAGTCTTCCGAACGGCTCTGGATGATGCGGCCTTCGTGCTCGGTGATGCTGCAGAAGGTGCAGCCGCCAAAGCAGCCGCGCATGATGTTGATGGAAAAACGAATCATCTCCCAGGCTGGGATCTTGGTGGCCCCGTCATGGCTGCCCTGGGCGTCCGCGTAGCTCGGGTGCGGGCTGCGCGCATACGGCAGGTCAAAGACAAAATCCATCTCGGCCGTGGTCAACGGAATCGGCGGCGGCGTGATCCAGACATCGCGCGCTGTCACGCCTTCGCCGTGCGCCTGCACCAGCGCCCGGGCGTTGCCGGGGTTGGTTTCCAGGTGCAGCACGCGGTTGGCGTGGGCATACAGCACGGGGTCGCTTTTGACCTGCTCGTAACTCGGCAGGCGGATCACCGAACGGTCCCGCGGCGGCACTTTGAGCTTGCCAAGGCCGGTTGACAAGTTCGGGTTGGGTACGAAGGTGAGCGGCCGAATCAGCGGATTTTCCTCATTTTTTAAATAAAATTGGCTTGTAGCCCTCGTGGAATAAACGTCAGTAGCTATTGTTTTAGTAGCTTCCTTGTCCCCATCTTCTTTGGCGCAGCTGCTGCCCTGCCCCGCCGCCTGCTCCGACGTCGTCATATAAGGGTTGACCTGCGACTCGACCCGGCCCGGTTCGTCGACGCTGGTCGAATCAATCTCAAACCAGCCGGTGCGAGAGGCATCGTCTGGACGGCGCACGAAGGCGGTGCCGCGCACATCGGTTATTTTCTCGACCGGCTCGCGCGCGGCCAGGCGGTGCGCAATCTCGACCAGCGCGCGCTCGGCGTTGCCATACAGCAGCAAGTCACACTTGGCATCAACCACGATCGAGCGGCGTACCTTGTCGGACCAGTAATCGTAGTGGGCAATGCGGCGCAGACTGCCTTCAATGCCACCCAACACAATCGGCACGTCCTTGAACGCCTCGCGGCAGCGCTGGCTGTACACAATCGCCGCCCGGTCGGGCCGCTTGCCGCCGACGTCGCCGGGGGTGTAGGCGTCGTCACTGCGGATTTTGCGGTCGGCCGTATAGCGGTTGATCATGGAGTCCATATTGCCCGCCGTCACGCCCCAAAAAAGATTGGGCTTGCCCAGCACCTTGAACGGCTCAGCGCTGTGCCAGTCCGGCTGAGCAATGATGCCCACTCTGAAGCCCTGCGCTTCGAGCACGCGGCCGATCACCGCCATGCCAAAGCTAGGGTGATCCACGTAGGCGTCGCCCGTCACGAGGATGACATCACAGCTGTCCCAGCCCAGTTGGTTCATTTCCTCGCGACTCATCGGCAAGAATTTGGCCGTGCCAAAGCGCGCTGCCCAGAATTTTCGGTAGCTGGTCAGGGGTTTGGCGGCACGCAGGAAGAAAGAGACGTCAACAGGGGCGTTCATGAAAACTCACACAATGGGAAGGCCCGAGTGTACGGTTTGACGCCCATCAGTGCGAGTGGCAGGGGTACTGCAAAGGCTGCGGGGGGTTGAGGCTTGATCGGATCGACACCGCCTGATGCCCTGTGGCTGAGCGCGCGCCACCGGACAACGCGAAAAAAAGCACCCCGAGTCCAGGACGCAGGGTGCTTTGGATGCCCGCTATGGGCTCCCGTCGTTCTGCAGGACGGGCTTGCCCTCTACAAAGAAAGAATCCACCCGATCACATTCTTGATCTCACCAGCGTCCTTGGTATCGATGATCTTGTGATCGACTTCGGTTCCGTCCATCTGCTTGACCTTGGGTGCCTTGGTCAGGCTGTCCATCAACTTGGCTTCGGCGTCAGCCTTGCCTTTCCACTTGGCTGAAATTTTCTGGAACGATGACGCTTTTTTATCCTTGTCTATCGCGTGGCATTTGAGGCAATCACTTTTCTTGGCCAATGCCTTCGCGGCATCAGCGTCGACTGCGGCGTAGGAGGCGCCGGAAAATACCGCTGCAGCCGCGCCCAGGACTGAAAGGGTGATTAGCTTTTTGGAGATTGAGAGTTTCATGGCAGGTTTTCCTTGTTGGTCCGCTCACGTCAGTTCACGGATGTTTGTTGCTACGGCCACCGTCAAGAATCTGTCGCTCGGTCAAGGCCAGATTGACGACCCCGCCTTGAAAAGACGGAAACCGCCGCACAGCCCTCACACTGTCAGAAGGGTGATTTGCCTGAGCATTGAGCCAGCCTGAAGACAGAAACGTGCCTATCTTGCGCTGATTTGAAGTCCGAGTAAGTAAAACATGAACCCGTTCTGATCTAGGTCAATCCGGTCGCTATAAATCCGGATTCAGGCCATATGGGTCCACTGATCACTGGCCCCACCGTGCGCCATGGAGCCCGAGAGGACGAAATCCCCGCAGACTGTACAAAATAAATATTGCCAATTAAAGCTCGCATCATGTTGATTCCGCGCGCATTAATGACTTTCCTTCGCCCCAAGCGTATATCAAATTTGTACTTGAGAGCCCGCGCGAGGTTTACGAAAATGGGCATCTTGACAACGTTTTTTGGCGCTAACTTATTGATTTAGAAGACAAATTTTTTAAAAAAATGACATGGCACAGGATTTGCGTAATCAAAGCAGGCGAAAAAACAGGTGGTCAAAATGAATGCAAAAACCAATATTCTGGTCGTGGACGATGAAGAGGTCGTCCGGCATAGCTACCGCAGAACTTTGTCTGGTGAGCATTGCAAGGTGGACGCAGTCGCCGACGGCAAGGATGCCTTGAAGATGATGAGTGAGCAGCCGTTCGATGTGGTTTTACTCGATCTGCGCATGCCCGGCATGGATGGCATGAGCGTTCTCAAGACGATCAAGCAGAAATGGCCCGAAAGCGAAGTCATCATCATCACGGGCTACCCGGCGGTTGAATCGGCCAAGGCTGCAGTCACGCTGGGCGCTTACGGCTATCTCGCCAAGCCCGTCGGTCCGGACGAGGTCATCAACGCGGCCAACGGCGCCATGATGCACAAGAGATGGGCCTTGCGCTGCGACCAGGCTCTGCCCTGCGCGGCGCTGGCGTAGAGAGTCCGGTGCCAAGGATTGCTGTTTCGGCCTGATGACCGTGTTGGCTGTCAGATCACTTTGTAAAAGGAAAATATCATGAGTGCATTGCGGAAAATTCTGGTGGTTGACGATGACCCGGTGGTCGGCAAGAGCTTCACCCGTGTCCTGTCTCAGGACAAAGGCTACGTGGTCATCACCGCCGAGAACGCGGCAGAGGCGCTAGAGCGACTGCGCGAACAAGAATACGACCTCGTTTTCACCGACATCAAGATGCCAGGCATGGACGGCGTCGAGTTGGCCGAGCGCGTCAAGGCAAAACGACCCTGGACGCCGGTGGTTATCGTGACCGGATACGGCAGCACAGCCAACGAGAACAGGGCCAGGAACGCGGGCGTCTCAGGCTTTTTGAACAAACCCTTGTCACCCGAAATGATTGAAGACAGCACCGAGCAGGCGCTGCGCACACCCGTTCCGGTCATTCCTGCACAGTGGCAAGCACCGGCGGCCGAAGAAGCTCCGGTTCAGCCAATTGAAAAGCCAAATGGCTTGAAGAGTGCAGCCCTGTTCTTGGCAACCCCCTTCATCGGCTTGATTTTTGCACTGTTGCTGCCCGTGGTCGGAATCAGCCTGTTGGCATGGACTGCAGGCAAGGCGCTGGTGCAGACGCAAGCGGCCAAGAAAGTACCAAGGTATTTGAAAAACGTCGCTCTGTTCTTCTGTGCCCCATTCATAGGCTTGGCCTACGCGGTCATGCTTCCAATCGTCGGCACCGTCATGCTGGTCTGGGCAGGCGTGCAGGCGCTAAGGACAAAATCTGATGCAGAGTAAATCAGACACCATCAAGGGAAGCCTGTCTATTTTGGCAGTTTTACCGGTCGTAGAATTAACAAAAAAGGGAAATTGCCATGAATGCACCGTGCAGATTGAGCGATAGGCTACGGTTTTTTCTAAGCTCAAAGAGCCTGTTCTTGTTTGGCCTGCTGGTCGTGGCATTCTCTATTGCCGCACCGCAGGTGCACGCCAAAGACAGTCCATTGGCCAACGAAGAGTTGGCATGTTTGAAATGTCACGACAAGGCGGGGCCTGGCAAAACGCTTGAAAGCGGCGAGACCCTGTCTTTAGCCATCTCCACAAGTGCCTATGTCGATTCGATGCATAAAGACACCAGTTGCGAGGACTGCCACGACAACCTCGATGCCAAGACCCACGGCAAGACAATAGCGCCGATCAAGAGTAAGCGGGATTTTGCCCTGAGCATGCGCGAGTCTTGCCGCACTTGCCACGCCAAGAACTTCACCCAGTATGACGACAGTGTCCATGCGGCGGTGATCAAGGATGGCAACAAAGAGGCCCCCTTGTGTTCCGATTGTCACAATGCCCATACGGTTCGCTCCAGCAAGATTGCCAGACCGATTGCAGCAACAGCTTGTGCCAACTGCCACGAGGATATTTTCAAAGCGTATGCCAAGGACGTGCATGGACTGGCGCGCATTGCCAATGGCAAGACCGCTCCTATTTGCGCCGACTGCCATAAGTCCCACGGGGTCTTGGCCGCGTCCTTGGGAAATGGCATCAAGGACGCCTGTCTGACATGCCACGAAAACGCCATCAACCAGCACAAGGAGTGGTTGCCGAACGCGGGACGTCACTTTGAAGCGATCTCGTGCCCGGTCTGCCATGCACCGACAGCGCAGCGCCGGGTCAATCTCCGGCTTTATGACAACGTTGCCATGAAGCAAGTCTCTGAAAAGACAGGCGTACCGCAGTTTGAAAAGTTGACGCTGGCTGCCGACGCCAAGGACATGGGACTGGACGAGCGGGCGTTGTGGAGTCTGTTGAAGGAATTCAACCAAGAAGGCAGCCAAGGCAAGACCGTCTTGCGCGGTCGCCTGGAGGTTTCTTCTGGTATTGAAGCGCATCAGTTGAGCGAAAAATCCAAGGCTATCAAAGACTGCAACGTCTGCCACCAAAAAGGTGCTGCACCGTTTCAAAGCGTCACGCTGACCATCGCCGGCCCAGACGGCAGACCGATACGCCATGGTGTTCAAAAAGACGTCTTGACCTCTTTGCTGGCCACCGAGTCTGTGCGCGGCTTCTACGCCATTGGCAGCACGCGGATCAAGCTGCTCGACTATTTGTTGTTGGTGGTCATGCTGGGTGCCATCAGCGTGCCCATTGGTCACATGACGATCAAGCGACTGTTCAAAGGCGTGCGCGACAAGCTAGAAGCAGAGAAAATGGCTGCACATGCAGAAGCCGACGGACAAGATTCACCCCCTCATCGTCGCGCTGATGATGACACCTCTAAATAGCAGGAGTTAGCCATGCAAAAGCTTTATATCAACCCGCTGCCGGTCAGGATCTGGCATTGGACCAACGCTTTCGGTTTCCTGCTATTGATTGCGACCGGACTGCAGATCAGGTATCTGGACCTCATGCAGTTGTTGTCATTCCGAACAGCGGTAGTCGCCCACAATTGGATTGGCTTTGTGTTGATCGCCAATTTCTTCATCTGGCTCGGCTTTTATCTCTTCACAGACAAAATCAAGGTTTACCACCCCGAGCTGAGTCCAATGAAGTATTTTCGCGCCAGCTTTAGGCAAATGCAGTTCTATGGCTATGGCATTTTCAAGGGCGACCCCAACCCGCACCACCCCAGCGCCTATCGCAAATTCAATGCGCTGCAAAGCATGATGTACCAGATCATCATGATGCTGCTGGTGCCCATTCAGTTCTTTTCCGGCGTATTGCTGTGGGATGTGTCACGATTTTCTGCCTTGGTGGAAATGTTTGGCGGTGTGCGCGTCGTCGATACCGTGCACGTCCTACTTTTCATTGTGTTCAGTGGCTTCATCGTCGTGCATGTCTATTTGGCAAGCCTGGGTCACACACCATCAGCACACTTCAAAGCCATGATCACCGGTTACGAGGAAATAGAAGACGAGCCGAAACGCAACGCAGCTTCTTGATTCGCAGGGGCGAGGCTTGATTCGCCTCGCCTGCGGGAATCACATCAGATCAAATGGGTTCGGGTTCGCCGTCGTCAAATTCGGTATCTCGGACCCGAATGTTGTACTTCTTCATCAACGCCTGAAAATTGGTACGCTGCATGCCGGTTTCTTCAGCGCTGCGGGTCACGTTCGAGGCGTTTCTTTTGAGCGTTTCCAGCACGAACAGTTTCTCAACTTCTTCTACCGATTTTTCTCTGGCTATTTTCTTGATTCTCTTGAGTTCATCGCTGGTGCGCGGCACCTCAAGATCAAGCCGCGGCGTGTTGTCAATGATGTTGGCCAGGTGCGCCTGGCGAATGATATTGTCAGACGACATAATCACTGCGCGCTGCATCGTGTTTTCAAGTTCACGCACATTGCCTGGCCAGCCATAGTTCATCAGTAGACTCATCGCGCCATCTGAAATCTCGGACACTGGCTTGTCCAGCTCGTTGCAGAAATTCTTCAGGAAATGAAAGGCCAGCGCCGGAATGTCATCGCGACGCTCTCTGAGCGCCGGCGAGTGGATCGGGAAAACGTTGATGCGATAGAAAAGATCCTCGCGAAACGTTCCTTCTGCCACCATCGCCTTAAGGTCCTTGTTGGTCGCGGTGACCAGTCTGACATTGGTCTTCTGGGTGATGGTCGTACCCACCGGCCTGAATTCACGCTCCTGGATGACACGCAGCAGTTTGGCCTGGGTTGAGAGCGGGATGTTGCCGAATTCATCCAGGAAAAGGGTGCCATTGTTGGCGACATCGAACATGCCACGCTTGTTGGCCACGGCCCCGGTAAAAGAGCCTTTGGCGTGTCCGAAAAGCTCGCTTTCCAACAAGTTCTCACTCAGCGTGTTGCAGTCAACGGTGACGAACGGTTGATCCTTGCGCAGACTGTTGTAGTGAATGGCGCGGGCAATCATCTCCTTGCCAGTGCCGCTCTCCCCGGTGATCAGCACCGTGCTGTTGGTAGGCGCGCACTTGGCGATCAGGCCAAAAACAGCTTGCATCGGCGGGCTGGAGCCGATGATGTTCTCAAAACGGTATTTGGAGCTGACTTCAGACTTGAGATTGCGGTTCTCTTGCAGCAATTGGCGCCGCTCCAGCGCACGATTCACCACCAGCTTGAGTTCATCAGGATCGAAGGGTTTTGACAAATAGTCAAAAGCGCCCAGCTTCATGGCCTTGACGGCAGTTTGGATCTCGGACAGCCCGGTCATCATGATGACGTCAACGTCGGGATGGCTTTCCTTCACATGCTGCAAGACCTCCAGACCGTCCATCTTGGGCATCATGACGTCCAGCACAATGATGTCGTAGGCCGTCTCATCAACTTTTTTCAAAGCCTCAAAGCCACTCTGGACGGAATCAACGGCGTAGCAGCTGTCGCGGAGGATGCGCACGCAACTCCGGATGACAATCTCTTCGTCGTCAACAATCAGTATTCTGGCAATCATGGGGTTGTCTCGGCCATCTGGTTTTCGGTTGCGTCAAAAGGGGACGTGATCGGAATAAAAACGTGAAAAGTAGTTCCTTCACCGACAACGCTGTCGACCGTGATCTTGCCACCATGGGCTTTGACAATGCCATAGCTGACGGACAGGCCAAGCCCGGTTCCCTTGCCCACCTCTTTCGAAGTGAAAAATGGATCGAAAATACGCTCCAGGTTGGCTGGCGCAATACCGCAGCCGGTGTCCGCCACCCTCAACTCCACCATCGGAACCGCATCAACACCCGGTTGATCTGAAACCGTGCCCGGGCAAAGGCGAGTTGAAACTGCAATCAGGCCCTGGCCTTCGATGGCTTGCTGCGCATTGACGAGCAAATTCATGACGACTTGTTTCATCAGATCAGCGTCGCCCCAAATTTGAGGCAAGACGGGATCGAGGCCGGACGTGATCTCGATCTGCTGCAAGGAGGCGGGCCGCTCGACAAAGCGCACCACGTCTTCAATCACTTGATTCAGATTGAAAAACCCTTTAACCGGCACTTTTTCGCGGGCGAAATCGAGAAGGCGCCGGATGATGCTCGCACAGCGCTTGGTCTCGCGGATCACCAGGTCCAGATCGGCAGCATCCTCGCTGCCGTCTAACGCCTTCTTGCGCATCAGCGACGTGAAGGTCAGCACGCCTGTGAGCGGGTTGTTCAGTTCGTGGGCAATGCCCGACGCCAGTACGCCGATCGAGGCCAATTTTTCACCCTGCATGACCTCGGCCTTGGCCTCCATCAACTCCCGCGTTCGTTCTGTGACTTTTTCTTCCAGAGTTTGCACCATTTCCTGCATCTCGGATCTCGATTGGTGGAGCGCATGGGTCATGTGGTTAAAAGACCTCGCGACGCGACCGAATTCATCCTTGCTGCGGATCGGAATTTTCTGATCAAAGCGACCTGCGGCGATCTCGTTGGCGCCGGCGTCCAGGTCTTTCAGAGGCACATAGATCAGGCGTTGCAGCAAGACACCGATGCTGATCGCAAAAATGAGAATGAACCCGCCTGCCATGCCAATCACGTGAATGGTATGTATCTTTCTTGATTGGTCCAACTCCTCGAGAGAAAAGGCAATATCCACGATGCCAAGCACCGACTGGCTGGCAGAATGTTCGTGGCAGGACGCAGACGAACACGAAGGCTCATTGCGTATTGCTTGCATGCTGCTTAGGACCCGGTGTCCGCCGGGGTTTTCAATGACTTTCCAGCGTTTTTCGTCTGAGAGCTGCTTCAAAGGCGTGCTGGTCAAGTGACATTGGAGACAGGGTTCGTCCTGTTGGTCAACCGAATAGCCAACCTCAGACGCCCGATTTGAATGAATGATCGTGCCGTCTTTATTGATCACCCGGACGCGTTCAATGCCTTTTTTCTTACCAATATCCTCAATGATCTTGCCAACGATATCCCGCTCGTTCACCAACATCGCATAACGCGTACTGGCAACAATCACATCGGAAATTTGTGTGACATGCCGAGAAATCTCACCCTGCAGTTCGTCCTCCCGGTGTTCAACAAAAAGCAGTGTGAACAGTACAGCCACCACCGACAGCACGATGGACAGATAGAGGCTGATCTTGACCCTGAGACTGATTGAACGCATTGACTAGATCTAGAAGCAATAAATCATTATGGCACCCGCTTCATGCCCCGAAAATGATCAGAATCAAGCTTCTCCTCATGCGTGATGACGAATCGGAACGGTTTGTGAGACTTGTGCTTGCCCTCAAGCTCAGGTGCAGCGACGGCCGCTTCAACCTCAAACCGGCAGCGCCATAAACCGCCCTTGCGCCGCGCTTTGCTCACCCAAGGTGAGCAACTGCATCACCGAACGCACCTCGGTGGCGGTCACGGGTGGCTCGGTTAGCAGGCCGCGCAGGTGGTCACGCAAGCGGGCGTAGTAGGCCAGGTAGTTGCCGCAGGGATTGGGTGCTGCGTGGCGCACTGAGACCGGGTTGGCCACCCCGGCAATGCTGTCAAAGCGCAAGACTTCCCCCGCCTGGGCGTCTTGCCCCCAATCATGCGGCGCGGCCAGCTGCGGGCGATGCCCGGCTTTCAATGCGTCTTCTTGTGAATCCAGCCCATACTTGGTGAAACTGCCACGTGTGCCGTGCACCGTCCAGCGCGGACCGGGCTGCGCCACCAGCGTGCTCGCGTGCAGGATCACACGCAAGCCACCGTGGCGTGTGTCGTAGCGCAACACGGCATGAAACCAGTCGTTCATTCGCGCGCCATCGCGCAGGCAGGCGAGTTCCAGACCCAGCCCATCAGGCACGCCCCACAGGGCCAGCGCCTGATCGAGCAGATGCGGCCCCAGGTCAAACCACAGACCCGAGCCGGGCAGACTTTGCTCGCGCCAACCAACTGGCACGCTGGGGCGGTAACGATCAAAATGCGACTCCACCTGCACCACCCGGCCGAGCTGGCCGCTGACCAAAACCTGTTGCAGCGTCAGAAAGTCGGAATCAAAGCGACGGTTCTGAAACACCGTTAGCACCCGGTTTTGGGCCCGGGCGGTCGCCAGCAAATCATCGGTCTCCGCCAGCGTCACGCAGCAGGGCTTGTCCACCACCACATGTTTGCCCGCCAGCAAGGCGGCTTTGGCCAGCGGATGGTGGCTGAAGTTGGGCGTAGCCACCACGACCACGTCGATGTCAGGGTCGGCCAACGCCGCCTCGGGGGTTGCCACCACGCGCACCTGCGGCCAGTCCGCCTGCACCGCCGCGGCCTGGCTGGAGCAAATGCACGCCAGCTGCAGACCCGGTACACCCGAAATCAGCGGCGCATGAAAGATCCGGCCAGCGCTGCCGTAGCCGATCAGGGCGACTTGCAGCGGTGCGGCGCTGTCGCCGTTCGAATTTGACAGAGCGCTCGATGGATTCATACCGTTATCATCCCCGAAATTGCAGCCACGGCACTTTCCGTGTCATGCGTATGGGCCTTCAGCCAAGAAGTCCACGCTTGGATGCCACTAAAAATGAACTGTCTTCACCCGATGCCTTGCTTGAAAGCGACCCATGCTTAATTTTCTCCCCGCGCCTCTGGTCGGCCTGATCGCCAGCCTGCTGATGGCGCTCAATGCGCTGTTCTGGGTGCCGATCCTGCTGCTCGTCTCTTTTATCAAGCTGCTGATCCCGATCAAGGCGGTTCGCCTGTTGATCGACCCGATCTTGCTGCACATCGCCGAAGCCTGGATTGCCGGCAACAGCGGCTGGATGCGGCTGACCCAGCGCACCACCTGGGACGTGCAAGGCATTGAAGGCCTGAACTACCGCAGCTGGTACCTGGTCAACTGCAACCACCAATCCTGGGTCGACATTCTGGTGCTGCAACACCTGTTCAACCGGCGCATACCCCTGCTCAAGTTTTTTTTGAAGCAGCAGCTGATCTGGGTGCCCGTGATGGGGCTGGCGTGGTGGGCGCTAGAGTTTCCGTTCATGCGCCGCCACAGTGAAGCGTTCCTGAAGCAGCACCCCGAAATGCGCGGCAAAGACCAGGAAACGACGCGCAAGGCCTGTGAGAAATATGCCTTGATTCCCACCAGCGTGATGAATTTTCTGGAAGGCACGCGTTTCACGCCAGCGAAACAACAGCGACAAAAATCACCCTACAAGCACCTGCTCAAACCCAAGGTCGGCGGCATGGCGCTGGCCCTGAACGCGATGGGCGACAAGTTTCAAGCCATCCTGGATGTGACCATTGTCTACCCGGACGGCGCACCCACGTTCTCGCAATTCGCGACCGGGCAACTGCACCGCGTCATCGTGCGCGTGCGCGCCTTGCCCGTTCCGCAGCACCTGGTGCAGGGCGATTACGCCGGCGACCCGGCGGTGCGCGAGGCCTACCAGCAGTGGGTGCATCAACTGTGGCTGGACAAGGACGCGCAGATTGAGGCGCTTTTGGCTTCTTCTTAGACAAAATCAGGCTGTAGCCCGCGTTCTATCAGCGTAGTATGCTATAAATTTATTTGAAAGCCTGCAGCAGGATTCAGCGTCAAGTCAATCGTCGCCAGCGACCCATGGTGGGCAACGTGAGCCCCAACCATGAGCTCATTCGCGGCCCAGCCGGATCGTCATGGCGGTCAGCGATGAGACAGCTTGAAGACCGACACCGTCTGCACCAAGTCCTGCGCCTGGGACTTCAGGCTGTCGGCGGCTGCGGCCATTTCTTCGACCAGCGACGCATTCTGCTGCGTGACCTGGTCCATCTGCGTGATGGCTTCCCCCACTTGCGCAACCCCAATACTTTGTTCGCTGCTGGCGGTGCTGATTTCGCCCATGATGTCGGTCACGCGTTTGATGCTGCTCACCACTTCCTGCATGGTGCTGCCGGCCTGGTCCACCAGCACCGTGCCCTGCTCCACCCGCTCCACGTTGGCGTTGATCAATGACTTGATCTCCTTGGCGGCCTGTGCCGAGCGTCCGGCCAGCGAACGCACCTCCGTGGCGACCACCGCAAAACCACGGCCTTGTTCACCGGCGCGCGCTGCTTCTACCGCTGCGTTGAGCGCCAGGATATTGGTCTGAAAGGCGATGCCGTCGATCACGCTGATGATGTCGGAGATTTTGTGCGAGGCGTCGTTGATGCCTTTCATGGTTTGCACCACCTGAGCGACCACCTCCCCGCCTTTGACCGCCACCGTACTCGCGCTCTGGGCGAGCTGGTTGGCCTGGCGGGCGCTGTCGGCATTTTGTTTCACCTGCGAACCCAATTGCTCCATGGAGGCGGCGGTTTCTTCAAGCACACTGGCCTGGCTCTCGGTGCGGGCCGAGAGATCGTGGTTGCCCTGGGCAATTTGGACACTGGCCGTGGCCACACCCTCGGCGCCCTGGCGCACGCTGCCCACAACATCGGACAGACTCTCTTGCATCATCTTGAGTTGCGCCATCATGCTGTGGGTATCGCCCGACTTCAATGCAATCGGCTGGCTCAGGTCGCCCTGGGCCACACTCTGCGCCAGACTGGCAGCTTCAACCGGCTCGGCCCCAAGTTGATTGAGCAGGCGCCGCACAATGAAGCCCACCACAAAGAACATGAGGACCTGCAGAACCCCCTGACCCAGCCAAAGCCACAAGTCAAAGGTCTTGATGGCGGCCAAATCGTCCTTGATATCAACGGTGACACTGGCGGCCCCGAGCACGTTGCCTGCCTCCACGCCGTGGCATTCCAGGCACTTGCTGGAGCGAAATTCCTTCATTGCAATGAACGGAAGCACCGCGCGCAACGACCCTTCACCGTCGCCCTTGTCGATCATCTTGAACTGGGTTTTGCCACTGGCGAGGACACTGCGGTCGATCTCATCGACGGGCTGTTCCTGGGGCAGACCGACACCAAACTCGTCATTGGTGCCTTTGCCACGGACTATCCGGAGTTCCTTCAGCCCATCGGACACGCCCATCTTCTGGATGAAGAGCGCCCGCGCGACCGGGTCGCTGATGACGTCCTTGTCGCCCAACTGGGTCACCATCAAGGTGTTCAAGCCATTGATGGCACCGTCCGCCACCGCGACCGTGCGCTGTTCGGCGGCCCGCAGGGAGCGCTGCTCAAACTGGTGCAACAGCCATTGCTGGGCACCGAGAAGCAGCAACAGCAAACATCCCTGGATGAGAATCTGCAGCTTGAGTTGCAGGCCGATTTTTTGCCACCAGCCGGAGTTGATATTCATTTTTTTGCGCTCTGACGAGGGTTCGATAACTAGTGAGGCAGCGAATATATCTCACCCACGGAAAACCCCTTGATCAACTCAACCAGACTCCTTGACCCATCTCATCGGTGCCGGGAATTTTCGGGCGGATGCTCAAGTCGCTGCAATCCAACGCGACGTTTGGCGCTCCCTGCCGCAACAACAGTCCATCAAATCCGGCGAATGCATGGGATCTTGAAGTATTTCAGCGCAAGTGCTTGAACATCTTCGCCCTGAACGACTCGGTGATGCGCAGGCGCCGCGGGCCGGGCAGCAAATGAAAGCGCTCGCCGGCGAGCAAATGCCCGGGCTGCTCCACCGCCAGATAGAAACCGCAGCAACCGTGTTGTGCCATGGTCTTGGCTGCGCCATTGAAACCCATTGCGGCATTGAACTTGTAGCAGGGCTCGCGCGGCTGCGTGACCCGCAGCGCACAGTGGGCAAACCGAAGCACGTCGCCGACCCAGACATCCGCTTCCAGCACCCCCTGCAGCGTCAGGTTTTCACCGACCGAACCGTAGGGCAGCGTGTCATCAATGGCGGTCAGCCCAGCTTGCGCGCGCGCCTTACGCCAGAACGGGTAATGCTCAGCGGGGTAGGCATAGACCGCTTTGTCCAGACCGCCATGCACCGACAGATCAGCCTGCTCATCGCCCGCCAGGCCCAGCGGCCCTACCACGACTGGGCCCGTGACCAGCAGCTTGTGGATGGCGCTCAGGACGGCGCGGCCGTTGATCTGAATGCGCCGAGCCGGCGCGGCCTGAATGCTGAGAAGTGTGAGCATGCGCTCTATTTTGCGCCCAGCCCCATCGCCCGTGTGATCACCTCTTTCATGATCTCGTTGGTGCCGCCATAGATGCGCTGCGGACGCGCGTCGACATAGGCGCGCGTGATCGGGTATTCCCACATGTAGCCATAGCCGCCAAACAGCTGCACGCACTCGTCCATCACCTTGCACTGCAAATCGCTGCACCAGTACTTGGCCATGCTGGCCGTGGCGGTGTCGAGCGTTTCCGTCATCAGCAGCTCGGTGCATTTGTCGATGAACACCTGCGCGATCTGGACCTCAGTCTGCAGTTCCGCCAGGGTGAAACGCGTATTCTGGAACGCGGCCACCGGTTGGCCGAACACTTTGCGCTCCTTGACATAGTCCACCGTCCAATCGATGGCGGCCTGGGACGCTGCAATGGCACCGATCGCGATTTGCAGCCGCTCCCACGGCAACTGCTCCATCAGGCAAATGAAACCCCGGTTTTCGTGCGCGGTGCCACCGAGCAGGTTGTCAGCCGGGATGCACACGTTGTCAAAGAAGAGCTCGGAAGTGTCCTGCGCTTTCATGCCCATTTTCTTCAAGCGCTTGCCCACCGTAAAGCCCGGCATGCCACGCTCGACCAGCAGCAAGCTGGTGCCCTTGGCGCCTGCTTGCGGGTTGGTCTTGGCCACCACGATCACCAGATCGGCGTGCCAGCCGTTGGTAATGAATGTCTTGCTGCCGCTTAGCAGGTAGCTGCCGTCAGACTGCATGATCGCGGTGGCCTTGATGCCCTGCAGGTCGGATCCGGCGGCGGGCTCGCTCATGGCGATGGCGCCAATCATCTCGCCACTGGCCAGTTTGGGCAGGTACTTGCTCTTCTGCGCCTCGGTGCCATAGTGAAGGATGTAGGGCGCCACGATTTCACTGTGCAGGCCGTAGCCAATGCCGCTGAACCCGGCACGACCGATTTCTTCGAGTTGCACCACCGAAAACAGCTTGTCGGCGCCAGCGCCACCGTATACCTCTGGCATCGTCATGCACAAGAAGCCGTTTTCGCCGGCCTTGGTCCAAACCGCGCGATCCACGTAGCCCTGCTCCTCCCAGTCAGCATGAAACGGGGCAATCTCCTTGTCAATGAAGCGCCTAAAGCTGTCGCGAAAGGCTTCGTGGTCGGCGGTAAAAAGGGTTCTCTTGATCATGGCAGCACCTGGTTAACAAGAATGGGGTTATTTATACAAAGCAATCGCTTTGCGAAAAGCAATATACTGCATTCTTGCGGCTGCACGCCCTTCATTTTTTTGACACCGCCTTTCAACTGGAGCCCCCATGACTGAAGCATTTGTATACGACGCCATCCGCACACCGCGCGGAAAAGGCAAAAAAGACGGCAGCCTGTATGAAGTCAAACCGGTCAATTTGCTGGCGGGGCTGCTCACCGAACTGCAGCAGCGCAACGACTTCGACACGGCCAAAGTGGATGACGTGGTCATGGGCGTGGTGTCTCCGGTCGGTGACCAGGGCGCGGTGATTGCCAAAGTGGCCGCTCTCAGAGCCGGCTGGGACTTCACCTGCTCGGGTATGCAGATCAACCGTTTTTGCGCCTCGGGCCTGGAAGCGGTGAATCTGGCAGCACAAAAGGTGCGGTCGGGCTGGGAAGAACTGGTGGTGGCCGGTGGCGTAGAGAGCATGAGCCGCGTACCCATTGGCTCTGACGGCGGCGCCTGGGCGATGGACCCGGAGACCAGTTCCGCCACGGGCTTTGTACCGCAGGGCATTGGTGCCGATTTGATTGCGACGCTGGAGGGTTTTTCACGCCAGGACGTGGACGCTTTTGCGCTTGAATCCCAAAAGCGGGCCACCAAGGCACGCGAGAGTGCCTATTTCTCGCGCTCTGTGGTGCCTGTGACCGACTTTCTGGGTCAGGTCATTCTGGCGCAGGACGAGTTCATCAAGCCGCAGACCACACTCGAAGGGCTGGCGTCGCTCAAACCCGCGTTCGAGCAGATGGGCGCCATGGGTTTCGACCAGCTCGCCCTCACGCGCTATCCGCAGGTGGAGCGCATCCACCATGTGCACCACGCAGGCAACTCGTCTGGCATTGTCGATGGTGCTGCCGCCGTTTTGATTGGCTCCGAAGCCGCTGGCAAGTTGCACGGCTTCACGCCACGCGCGCGCATCGTGTCAGCCGCTCTGAGCGGCGCTGACCCAACCATCATGCTGACCGGCCCGATGCCGGCCGCGCGCAAGGCGCTGGCCAAAGCCGGTCTCAGCATTGATCAGATTGACCTGTTTGAAGTGAATGAAGCCTTTGCGGCGGTGGTGATGCGCTTCATGAAAGAGATGAAAGTGCCGCACGACAAGGTCAACGTCAATGGCGGCGCCATTGCCATGGGGCATCCGCTGGGCGCCACCGGCGCGATGCTCATCAGCACCCTGATTGACGAACTGCACCGGCGCCAACTGCGTTACGGCATGGTCACGCTGTGTGTGGGCGGCGGCATGGGGATTGCCACGATTGTGGAGAAAATGTGAGGCCTTTGCGGGACAGACCGCCGTTACACGAAGTGAACAAGCTCTGTCCCCAACCGATCGTCAGATGTTGGATGTCCGAGCTTGCGGGACAGACCGCAGCTACGCGAAGCGAGCCAGCTCTGTCCTCGATTATTTATAAGTAATCGGGCTCTATCCCTCGTATTCATTGCCTTAGCAGCTATTAATTTCATATAAAAATCACCATGAAAACCATCCAGTACGAATTACATGACGGCATCGCCACCATCACCTTTGACGAGCCAAACTCGCCCGTCAACACCATGGGACTGCAATGGCAGGAAGACCTGTCGGAGTTGGTAGCCCAGGTTTTGGTGGACCAGGAGAAAATCAAAGGCATCCTTCTGACGTCTGCGAAGTCCACCTTTTTTGCGGGCGCTGACCTCAAGGGCACGATGCAGCTCAAGCCCTCGGACGCCAGCGCCGTCTACACGCAGATCGAACTGCTCAAGAAGAACTTCCACACGCTGGAAACCCTGGGCAAGCCGGTGGTGAGTTGCCTCAACGGCACCGCGCTGGGCGGCGGCTGGGAGGTGGCGCTGGTGGGCCATTACCGCATCGCAATTGACAATCCCAAGACCCAGTTCGGCATGCCTGAAGTGACATTGGGCCTGTTGCCGGGCGCGGGCGGCGTGACCAAGATGACGCGCATGCTGGGCCTGATGGGCGCACAGCCCTACCTGGTGGAAGGCAAGACTTTCTCGCCAAAGGAAGCAAAAAGCCTGAGACTGGTGCATGAACTGGTCGCAGCGGGCGAGACCGCCGCCGCTGACATGCACGCCAAGGCTCTGGCCTGGATCGCGGCCAACCCCAGCGCCCAGCACCCCTGGGAAGCCAAGGGCTACAAGGTGCCCGGCGGCCTTCCCTCCAGCCCGGCAGTGGCGCAAATGCTGGTTGTGGCTCCGGCCATGATCAAGCAGCAAACCCGCGGCCTGTACCCGGCGCCCGAAGCCATCATGGCCTGCATGGTCGAAGGTCTGCAAGTCGATATCCCGACCGCGCTGCGCATCGAGAGCCGCTACCTCGCCAAGCTCATGACGGGCATCAACGCCCACGCCATGATCAACACCTTCTTCTTCAACCTCAACGCCATCAAGAGCGGCCAGTCGCGCCCGGGTAACGCGCCGCGCTTTAAACCGGCCAAGGTCGGTTTGCTTGGTGCCGGCATGATGGGCGCGGGCATTGCCTTTTCCCAGGCCAGCAAAGGCATCGCCACCGTACTCAAGGACGTGAGTCAGGACAAGGCTGATCTGGGCAAGTCCTACAGCGCCAAGCTCACACAGGCGCGCGTGGACAAAGGCCGCATGAGCGCGGCCGAGCAGCAAAGCATCCTGGCGCGCATTCACGCCACCGACCAAGTGGCGGACTTGTCCGGTTGCGACCTGATCATCGAAGCGGTATTTGAAAACCGCGAGCTCAAAGCCAAGGTCACGAAAGAGGCCGAGCCGATGCTGGCATCCGGCGGCTTTTTCGCCTCAAACACCTCCACCTTGCCCATCAGCGGCCTGGCCACGGCCAGTGTTGCGGCCGACAAATTCATCGGCATCCATTTCTTCAGCCCGGTGGACAAGATGAAGCTGGTGGAGATTATTCGCGGCGCGCAAACCAGCGACGACACGGTGGCACGGGCTTACGACTACGTGCAGGCCATCGGCAAGATGCCCATCGTGGTGAACGATTCACGCGGTTTCTTCACCAGCCGCGTGTTCGGCACCTTTGTGATGGAAGGCGTCGCGATGCTGGGCGAGGGCATTCCGGCTGCGGCCATCGAAAACGCCGGCATCCAGAGTGGCATGCCGGTTGGGCCGCTGGCGGTGCTCGATGAGACCTCGCTCACGCTGAGCCTGCATGTGATGGCGCAAACCCGTGCCGACTTTGAGGCCGAGGGCAAGACTTATGTCGCCGCCCCGGGCGAGGCGCTACTGGTCACCATGGTCAAGGAACACCAGCGGCCCGGCCGCGCGGGTGGCGCTGGCTTTTACGCATACCCTGCCGAGAAAGGCGTCAAGAAATTCCTCTGGCCACAGCTCAAACCGCTGTTTGAGAAGGCCGATGCGCCATGGAACATCACCGACCTGAAAGACCGCCTGCTCTATCGTCAAGCGGTGGAGACGGCCCGCTGTTTGAGCGAAAACGTGCTCACCAGCGTGCATGACGCCAACATCGGGTCGATTTTCGGCATTGGCTTTCCGGCCTGGACGGGGGGCGCCATGCAGTTCATCTACGGCATGGGAATTGACGCCTTTGTCAAGCGGGCGGATGAATTGGCGGCGCAGTTCGGCGACGGCTTTGCCCTGACGAACGAGGTCAAAGCCGCGATCGCGCGCTACCAGCCGGTCTATTGACCGGTTGACGGTCCAGCCGGCACGGCCACGGCCTCCCTTGATCGGGTGTAATGAGGTGTAGTCTCAAAAACCCTGGAGTTTTTCCATGTTGTCACGCCTGATGCGCAGCCTGTTGCTGGGCCAGATCCTGATCGGCGCCCTGCTGGGCTGGCTGCTGGCCTGGCAGACGGGTGCCACGCGCTGGCTGGTGGTGCTCATGGCGATGGCCCTGCCGCTGCTGGGAGTGCTATTGGTGGTCATCACCATTGCGCTCAAATCGCGCGCGCCCGGCGCGAATGGCCGCTGGTTGCGTTCGCTGCTGTTTGAATACGCGGCCATGGTCCGGGCCTCTCTGTGGCAACTTCCCTGGGCCAGCACGGCGCAAGTCGCCATGCCCGCGGCGAACGCCAAGATGCGCACCCCGGTGCTGCTGGTGCATGGCTATCTGTGCAACCACCGGGTATGGGATGCCATGGCGCATCAATTGCACAGCGCCGGCCACCCGGTCATGCAGATTGACCTGGAGCCCGTATTCGCACCGATTGACAGCTACGCCCCCCAAGTTGAGCAAGCGGTGCTCGAGCTGTGCCGCCAAACCGGTGCGGCCAAGGTCGCGCTCATCGGTCACAGCATGGGCGGCGTGGTCATCCGCGCCTGGATGCGCGCCTTTGGCACGGCCCGCGTGGACCGGGTCATCACGCTCGGAACACCCCAC
Source organism: Burkholderiales bacterium (assembly GCA_038215405.1). GTDB lineage: Bacteria > Pseudomonadota > Gammaproteobacteria > Burkholderiales > Burkholderiaceae_C > Rhodoferax. Next base: position 7,115 of record JBBQQX010000009.1, on the reverse strand, counting down.
GCCGGCACGCAGATCGCCCGGCGCACCAGAACCCCGAACGGACAGCAAATGGTCTGGCGCAGTGACTGGCTGCAAGAACTGGAGAGAAGCGAGTCACCACAGACCCGTGCCCTGATGCGCATCGCCCTCACACCCCAAGACCACATCGTGTACCCGCAGCGCGAGCAGGTGCTGCCCGGGGTGCCGGTCACTGTGTTCGAGGGTCTGGGCCATCTCGAACTCTGCCGCAACCGGGCCGTCATTGCCTGGGTATTGCAGCAACTTAATGATCCAGTTGTGCCAGATTAAGTGATCGGTCCGCTGGTATCTGGTAAAAGTGTTGCCATGATGGACCTGGACACTGACCCAAAACACTTCACCAAGGCGGTGACCGAGCTCGGTGAAAAGCGCCCGGTGCTGACGACTCAGGCGATCTTTAACGATCGCGGTGTCAAGATCCTTGAAAAAGGCGTTCAGGTTAATGCCGGGCTGTATGAACGGCTGATGGCCCACAAGCTCACGGTCCCGCTTGAACAATCCGTATCCAGCACGCCCACCATCACCGGGCCGCTTCTGCGCACGCAAGCGGAAGAAGTGATGCGTGACCTGCCTTTTTTTGAACGTATCGCAGCCACCGCTAAGACCCGCAGCCTGCTGCTGGACGCGCTCACAAAACTACCATTGCCCGGGCCGATCGCGTTTCAACTGACGCTGGCCTATGAGGTGCGCCCCGTCTTGTTTCGCCACTCGGTCTTGATGGCCCTCTTTGCCGCCTGGATGACGCAAGGCCTGCTGGTGTCACGTTTTGATGTCAGCGTCGCGAGCGCCGCAGGCTTGCTGCATGACATCGGCATGCAGCACCTCGACCCGGTCCTGCTCGCGCCCCAGAGCGTCATTGATCGCGATCAACGCCGCCAGCTCTACTCACATCCACTGGTTTCCACGCTGCTGGTCGAGCGCCACCACGAGTATCCGCGTGAGTTGCTGCGCGCGATCAGGGAACACCACGAGTTCCTGGATGGCTCCGGCTATCCCGGCAATCTCGCTGGAGACGCCATCAGCCCGCTGGGACGCATCCTCTCTCTGGGCGAGCTGGTCACATCCCTGCTGGGGTCCAATGAGCCAGCCTGCGAATTGCGGCTGAGAGTGCTGCTGAGCATGAACGGGCATCGCTATGACGCCGTGCTAGTCGAGCGCGTGATGCAAAACACGGCACCGCAAACCGAAGGGCAAAGCAAGGGTCTGGCGGTGATGGCCGATCCGGTCAAACGCCTGATGGACATCGACGCAATTCTGTCGGATTGGCCGCGCGAATTGTCCCAGAGCGCTGACCTGAGTGCGGAGCGGCGGGACAACCTGGGCGCCGTGGCAGCGCAGTCGGCGCAACTGCGCCGCACCCTGGCCGCCGTCGGCGTGGCACCCCAACAACTGGCGCAACTCGGTGGCGAGGCGCTGGACGAGTTTCTTCAATTGGAGCTGACGCTGTTAGCGCAGGAAGCGGCCTGGCAGCTGCGCTCGCTGGCGCGTCAGACCCGGCGGCGCTGGCGCCTTGAGGCTGATGCCCGCTACCCCGACACCCTGCAAGTGTGGCTGGACCAGGCAGATGCATTGGTGGCAAGCATCAATGACACGGCGCCGGCGCAACTGCGCGTGCTGGAGTAATCGGTGACGGCGCATCCAGAGGGAAGCTCACCGCGTCCAAGCTCCCTGGCTGACTTGTTCTGGTCTTTCACCAAGCTGGCGCTGCAGGGTTTTGGCGGCGTGCTTGCCATCGTGCAGCGCGAATTGGTGGAAAGAAAGCGGTGGCTCACGCCCGAGGAGTTCATGGAAGACTGGGCCGTGGCGCAAATATTGCCAGGTCCCAATGTGGTCAACCTGGCGCTGATGATTGGCGACCGCTACTTTGGCTGGCGTGGCGGATTGGTGGCGCTGGCTGGCATGTTGACTTTCCCACTGCTGATCGTGCTGGTGCTGGCGGCGCTGTTTGCCGGCGTCTCTGATTCACCCGGCGCTCAAGGGGCACTGCGCGGCATGGGTGCTGTGACCGCCGGTCTGATCGGTGGCACCGGACTCAAACTCATCAACTCTTTAGAGAAAAATGTGATGGGAGCCCTCGTCTGCTGGGCGTTTGCAGCTATTACTTTTGCAGCAATTGCCTGGCTTCGTGTGCCACTTGCGTGGGTGCTGTTGGGCGCAGGCACGTTGGCCTGCGGCTGGGCGTACCGGCAACTGGGCAAAGTGCAGGATCGGGTGACTCCAGAGTGACTGAGAACCTGATACTGAATCTGACGCTCGTCGATTGGCTGGCCTTGCTCAGCCACTTCATGCAATTGTCTCTGCTGGCCATCGGCGGCGTCATTACAACGGCGCCCGACATGCACCGCTACCTGGTGATTGAGCAGCATTGGTTGAGCGACAGCCAATTCACCTCGTCGGTCGCGCTGGCGCAGGCCGCACCCGGTCCCAACGTGCTGTTTGTCGCGCTGCTGGGCTGGAACGTGGGCATGAACGCGGGCGCTGGCCAGGGCGGGGGCACGCTGGCCTGGCTTTATGCCCTGCTCGGCGTCGTCGTGACCATGGTCGGCATCATGCTGCCCAGCACGACGCTGACTTTCGTGGCCGCCCGCTGGGGCCATCGCAACCGGGAACGGCGCTGGGTGCGCGCCTTCAAGCAAGGCATGGCGCCGATCGTGATCGCGCTGCTGCTGGCGACCGGCTGGATTCTGTCTGTCGGCGACGGCAGTTCAGTGATTTACTGGCCCGTCTGGCTACTCGCCGCGGTGAGTGCCCTGCTGGTCTGGCGCACCCGCTTGCACTTGTTGTGGCTGTTGGCGGCGGGGGGCTTATTCGGTTGGATTGGCTGGGTTTAGCCAATTTTGTTGAGAATCATTCGCATTTGTGTTAGGATTAATTTTTAACTATTCGGAGTTCACACGCCGTGCTCAAGACAAACATCCCCACCGCCTGCGCCCTCTTGTTCGCCTGTACCGCAGTCGCGGCGCAAGACCAGGTTGTCAACATCTACTCGGCCCGCCACTACCCGACCGATGAGACGCTTTACAGTAATTTCAGCAAAACCACCGGGATCAAGATCAATCGTGTCGACGCCGATGACGCAGGCATTCTCGCGCGACTCAAGGCAGAGGGCAGCGCATCACCGGCCGACGTCATTTTGCTCGTTGATGCCGCGCGCCTGTGGAAAGGCGAGGTTGAAGGGCTGTTCCAACCCATCAAGTCTAAGGTTCTGACTGAGGCGATTCCCGCGCAGTTGCATGGCAAATCCACAGCCGATGGTGCTTCGGCCTGGTTTGGCTTTTCCACCCGTGCCCGAGTCATTGTGTACAACAAAGACAGCGTTCAAAAAGAGGATGTTGACACCTACGAGGAACTGGGCGAGCCCAAAAACAAGGGCAAACTGTGCATCCGATCCGGCTCGCACCCGTACAACCTGTCGCTCTTTGGGGCCGTGCTTGAGCACCTGGGTGAAGAAAAAACACAGGCCTGGCTCAAAGGCATGGTTGACAACATGGCGCGCACGCCCAAAGGCGGTGACACCGACCAGATCAAAGGCGTGGCCTCCGGCGAATGCGGTGTGGCGGTGACCAACTCGTATTACTTGGCGCGCCTGATGCGTTCCGACAAGCCAGAGGACAAGGCCATCACGGAGCGGGTGGGGGTTGTGTTCCCAAACCAGGCGACCTGGGGCACCCACGTCAACATCGCCGGTGGCGCTGTGGCCAAACATGCCAAAAACCCGGCCAACGCCGTGAAATTCCTGGAATATCTGGCCAGCGCCCCGGCGCAGGACCAGTTTGCCAACGGCAACAACGAATGGCCGGTGGCCAAAGGCGTCAAGATCAACAACCCGGCCTTGCAGGCCATGACAGGGGGTAGTTTCAAGAGTGAAACCATCCCCATCCGGGTCGTGGGGATGAACCAAGTCAAGGTCCAGCAGATGCTGGACCGCGTTGGTTTCAGATGAAATTACGGCATTAACTAATGGTCGCGGCTTGCGCCTCGGGCTTGGATTTGCCCTCTTTCTTCGACAACGGTTGAATATCGAGCAAGACCTCTGTCTTGCTCTCATCCGTATCGTCAAGGTCGACGGTCAGCCTGCCACCTTCGGTCAAGCGGCCAAAAAGCAGTTCGTCTGCCAGCGCGCGACGAATCGTGTCCTGAATCAAGCGCTGCATCGGGCGCGCGCCCATGAGAGGATCAAAACCCTTCTTGGCCAAGTGCTTGCGCAACTTATCGGTAAAGGTCACATCCACCTTCTTGTCGGCCAACTGGGCTTCCAGTTGCAGCAAGAACTTGTCCACCACTCGCAGGATGACGACCTCATCGAGCGCCTTGAAACTGACCACTGCATCGAGCCGGTTGCGGAATTCCGGTGTGAACAGGCGCTTGATATCGGCCATCTCGTCGCCCGCCTCGCGCACATTGGTGAACCCCATGACGGACTTGTTCATGGTCTCGGCACCGGCGTTGGTCGTCATGACGATGATGACGTTGCGGAAGTCGGCCTTGCGCCCGTTGTTGTCCGTCAACGTACCATGGTCCATGACCTGCAGTAGCACGTTGAAGATCGCCGGGTGCGCTTTCTCGATTTCATCGAGCAGCAAGACACAGTGCGGTTTCTTGGTAATGGCTTCAGTCAACAGCCCGCCTTGATCAAAGCCCACATAGCCGGGCGGCGCTCCGATCAGGCGACTGACCGCGTGCTGCTCCATGTATTCGCTCATGTCAAAGCGAATCAGGTCAATGCCCATGATGTAGGCCAATTGCTTGGCGGCTTCGGTCTTGCCGACCCCCGTGGGGCCACTGAACAAGAAAGCACCAATCGGTTTGTCGCCCTTGCCCAGGCCAGAGCGGGCCATCTTGACGGCCGAGGCCAGCATGTCCAGCGCCTTGTCTTGCCCAAACACGACATTCTTGAGGTCGCGCTCCAACGTTTTGAGCTTGCCGCGATCGTCATTGGACACATTGGCGGGAGGAATCCGGGCAATCTTGGCCACGATTTCCTCGACTTCAGTCTTGCTGATGATCTTCTTGCGTTTGGAGGGTGGCAAAATCCGCTGGGCGGCACCGGCTTCGTCAATCACATCAATCGCCTTGTCTGGCAGATGACGATCGTTGATGTACTTGGCGCTCAGTTCGGCTGCCGCCTGCAAGGCCGCCACCGCGTACTTGACGTTGTGATGTTCCTCAAAACGGGATTTGAGGCCCTTGAGAATCTCCACCGTCTGCTCAATCGTCGGCTCGACCACGTCAATTTTCTGGAAACGGCGCGACAGCGCGGCGTCCTTTTCGAAAATGCCGCGGTATTCAGTGAATGTGGTCGCTCCGATGCATTTGAGCGCACCGGAGCTCAAACCCGGTTTGAGCAGGTTGGACGCATCAAGGGTGCCGCCCGACGCAGCCCCGGCACCAATCAGGGTGTGAATCTCATCGATGAACAAAATGGCATTGGGCTTGTCCTTCAAAGACTTCAACACCCCTTTGAGCCGCTGTTCAAAGTCGCCCCGGTACTTGGTGCCAGCCAACAAAGCACCCATATCGAGTGAGTAGACAATGGAATCAGCCAGAATTTCAGGCACATCCTTTTCGGTGATCCGCCAAGCCAAGCCTTCGGCAATTGCCGTCTTGCCGACACCGGCCTCGCCGACCAGAAGCGGATTGTTCTTGCGCCGGCGGCACAGGATTTGAATCACGCGCTCAACTTCATACTCGCGACCAATCAAGGGGTCAATCTTGCCGTCTTTGGCCAACTGATTGAGGTTTTGCGTGTACAGCTCCAGCGGGGACGACTTCTCATTCTTCTCGGAGACCCCCTCCTCGCTTTCGGCCTGGCTCTCACCGGACTTGGTGGGCTCAGGTGGTTCGGTCTTTTTGATGCCATGCGCGATGAAATTCACGACGTCAAGCCGGGTCACGCCCTGCTGATGCAGGTAGTACACGGCGTGAGAGTCTTTTTCACCAAAGATCGCCACCAACACGTTGGCACCGGTGACCTCTTTCTTGCCACTGCCGGTGGATTGCACATGCATGATGGCACGTTGAATCACACGTTGGAAGCCCAGTGTGGGCTGCGTGTCTACGTCGTCTGAGCCCGCCACCTGAGGGGTATTGTCTTTTATGAAATTTGCCAGTGACTTGCGCAAATCATCAATATTGACAGAGCAGGCCCGCATCACTTCAGCCGCACTGGGGTTGTCCAGCAAGGCAAGCAACAGATGCTCGACTGTGATGAACTCGTGACGTTGCTGGCGCGCCTCAACAAATGCCATATGAAGGCTAACTTCCAATTCTTGGGCAATCATGTGATTTCCTTTATAGCCTTTACTGTGGTGAATAACTGTAATCCGAATTCGATATCAATTCTGAAGAGGTGCCAAGATGCCCCTATCAATTGGGGGCAGCGCGAGACCGGGAAGTGCTTGGCTTCGGACTACCCGACCAACACACCTAGAAATCGACGGGCTCACTGATGCACTTTAACGGATGCCCGGCCTTGTTGGCTGCATCAAGCACCTGATCCACTTTGGTGGCGGCCACGTCCCGTGAGTAGATCCCACAGACGCCTTTGCCATCGAGATGAATTTTGAGCATGATCCTTGTGGCACCCTCCAAATCCTTGCCAAAAAACTCCTGGATGACCACTACAACAAATTCCATCGGCGTGTAGTCGTCGTTCAGCATGACAACCTGGTACATCTGCGGCGGCTTGGTCCTTTGCGTTCTCCGTTCAAGCACAACAGCGCCGCCGTCATCCGGGCCCGGCGTCTGAATCGGCGCAATTTTGGGAATTTTTGGTAATTTCGTTGCCATTGTTCGATTCTACCGAGCACACCGTTTCACTGCGCCGCCCAAGTGAATTGGTGATCATCTGGCCGCATTCAAGCAGCAGTGACAAAAAAAACCGCTCGCAGCAGTCACGCCAGAGCGGTTCGGGTATCGGCGGGCGCAAGCCTCGCCGAGCGCGAGCAGGCTGCAGTTACATATTGTCGATCATCACCTGACCGAAGCCGGAGCAACTGACCTGGGTCGCCCCGTCCATCAGGCGAGCGAAGTCATAGGTCACCTTCTTGCTCTTGATGGACTTTTGCATCGAATTGATGATGGCATCTGCCGCTTCA
>JBBQQX010000008.1:0-62527 GCA_038215405.1 Burkholderiales bacterium | reverse complement strand
GACGCCGAATGCTGTTCCGGGCGGCGTTGCGCCTTCACGCAACTGCAGCATCAACTGACGCATGCGGTCCAGCGAGTTCTCAATCGTGAGCACCATGTCTTGTTGAAATTCCGGGTTATGGCCCAGGCGCTTGGCATTTTTTAGCATGAGTGAGAGCTGCGTCACGATGTTCTTGAGGTCGTGCACCACGAACGCCGACATGCGGTTGAAAGCATCAAACTTGCGCACCTCCAGCAGCGCCTCGGTGGCTTGCATCTGCGCCAAAAAGCTGGCGGCCTGCTGGCCTGCCGTCTTCAAAAGGTCGATCACCTCCCAGTTCACGTCAACCCGGGTGCGCGCGCTGGCCAACACGACAAAACCAATGAGCTCCTGCCCCACCATCAACGGCACCACCAGCCAGGCCTGCGCCAGTTGTTGCAGCCAGGTCGGCAATTTCAATGCGCCATAGCGTCGCGAGTAGGAGCGGTACTCTTCCAGATTGACGACCCAGCCACTATTTGTGAGGAACTGGCAGAGTGGCGAGTCGGCGTCTTCCTTCTCCAGTGACTGCGCCAGATTCCAGCGCGCCGTCTGACTGAACGCGGCTTCGCCCTTGGCCCGCATCCACAAGCCACCCGCGGGGCTTTCCAGCATATTGGCCAGGCCCCGAATCACCTGCTGGCCCATCTCCTGGGGCGAGTCCTGGGCCTCCAGGTTGCGGGTGAATTTGAGCCACTCCTCGCGGTAGTCAAAACGATAACGGAAAAAATGCTTACCCAGAAGGACTCGCAAACGGGCACGCAGTGAGCCCGACAACACCAGTACCAGCAACATCACCAGGCCCGAAAATACCAATGCCAGCTGCAGCGCCCGCCCCCATTCGCCACCAGAGTAGCGCACGTAGTAGCCGACACCGGAGATGAATATCAAATACAGGCCGGCAATGAGCAAGGTCGCCGAATGGAAAGCTGCCGTGGGCGACAGACGGATGTTGGCGATCCAGTCGCTACGGCGGGTGGTGGAGAGCAGGAGCAGCGGCACCACCAGGGTGTGCACCAGTCCGCGGATGCTGAGCGCATCGCCGTCGAGTCGATTGAACAACGTGGCCTCGGAAAACAAATACAGATCAAACAAAAACGCGCCGCCCAGGCCAAGGGACAGGGGTTTGATGTTCCAGCGCGCCTCCTCTGCCACGTTCCTGAACACCTGCTCCAGCAAGACCAGTGCCAACACCGACAACACCATGGCGCTCAGCAGGATCAGTTTTGAAGGCTCGCCCCAGGCCTTGACGCCCCAAACAGCGAACCCGAGCGCCAACAGGTCAAAAACCACCACCGCGACCGCTAGTGGCACCATCCAGGTCGTTCCGATCGCCTTGCCAGTAGCCCGACTCGGTCGCAACAAGATCAGAAAGAAAGCGTACCAGCAGGCATAGCGCAGCAGATCCGCCACTGTGCTCAACATCAGCAACCAGGATGCACCCGTCAACAGCAGTGCCAAGCCGAACCAACCCCACAGCGCGCTCGCTGACACGGCCGCCAACACCGCTGTTTTGGACCACTCGCGCGTGAAGCGCCCATAGCCGAGATGAAGCAGCCGCAATGCGAAGGCCGAATACGCCAGGCCTACCAGCCCATAACTCCAAGTCGTCAGGGCCAAACCAGCGCTATTCATGGCTCAGCCCCTGGCGCATGACGGTGGCCTCGCCCCAAAAATTAGCATCATGCTAGTGCGCACCTTTGCCCATCAAGACGACGCCCACCGTCTCAAACAGGACGATCAGGTCCAGAAACAGGGAGTGATTTTTCACGTAATACAAGTCGTACTGAAGTTTCTCAGCCGCGTCTTCCACCGAGGCGCCGTAGTGGTAGCGCACCTGCGCCCAGCCGGTGACACCCGGCTTGACACTTTGGCGCACCGCGTAGTACGGGAGCTCCTGCGTCAGTTTGTCGACAAAATAGGGGCGCTCCGGGCGCGGACCGACCAGGCTCATGTCCCCGGTGAGCACGCAGAACAGTTGCGGCAACTCATCAATGCGCAGCTTGCGGATCAAGCACCCGACCCGCGTCACGCGGTCGTCGGCTGCCATGGCCCAGCGCGGCTTGCCGTCTTGCTCGGCATCGCAGCGCATGCTGCGAAACTTGATCACATTGAAGAGCCGACCGTTCAAGCCGACCCGCTCCTGCCGGTACAAGACCGGGCCATTGCTCTCGAGCAGGATCAGGAAGCATGTCAGGAGCATCACTGGCAGAGCCAGCACGATCAGCAGCGTGGCACACAGCAAATCAAAAATGCGCTTAACCACTGTGCGCACCCAGCCTTGTTTGAAGCCATCGCCAAAAATGAGCCAGCCCGCTGACACTGCATCACGGCGAATCTGGCCTAAAGTCTTCTCAAAGTGGGTGGCGATGTCGACCACCCGCACGCCGTGCAACTTGCAGTCCAACAACTCGCGCAAGGGCATGCTGCCGCCGCGCCGCTCGCCCAGTGCTACCACAATCTCGTCAACCCGCTCGTCCATCACAATGTCGGTTAGCGATTTTTCAGATGACAACAACTCGCGCCCGCTGATCTGACCCACCGATTCCGTGGGGCTGGCGTAATAGCCAACCAGATCAACACTGGGATCCGAGTTCTTCAAGGTACGACCCACCAGCCTGGCCTTTTCCCCAGAGCCAAAGACCAGCACACGCTGACGCATCATGGGGAGCGGCGTGGCATGCGCCATGTAGATACGGTGGATCAGCATCAGGGCCACGGCACCGATCAGGGCCAACAGAAATATCTTCTCGTCCTGCGGGCTCAGCGGGGACAGGCGAAAAATGAGGTAAGCCAATGACAAGGAAAGACACATGGACAGGACGGCGCGCGCGCGGGTCTGGCCCAGAGTGCGATGATGCACGCGCTGGTAGAAACCCAGCGCCTTGTTGATCACCAAAGTGCCGATGGCCGACAAGACCGACACCAGCAGCAGCACCGGAGAAACCGAGGCCGGATGCGTCGCCTGCGACAGAACTGCAACCACCACGGTCACGACCAGCAGCCCCAGATCAAAGCACATCTGCAAGAACGTCCGCCTGTGAAAATAGTGATCAAAGATTTTTATCATGTTCAAACTCCCCTCTTCTTTGCCTGAACTTGAGTCTGCGCTGCACTGCCTGATGGCGCTTGATTATTCGCAACCGATCACGAGAATCGCAGTGCGGGCAGCCACGGCGCCGCAGCGTCTGCGTTCAAACCAGCACCTCCAGGCACGGCGGGTGACCCAGAAAGCCTTGCGGGCTGGCGCTGGCGCCATATGCGCCCGACTGGAATACCACCACCAGATCATCGACCTGTGCCACCGGCAAAGTCATGCGGTCGGCCAGCAGGTCCAGCGGCGTACACAAAGGCCCGACCACTGACGCTGTTTCTGTGTCCAGCGAATCGGCCTTGTTGCCAATCGTCACAGGGTAGTTTTTGCGTATCACCTGGCCAAAGTTGCCGGACGCGGACAAATGGTGATGCAGCCCGCCGTCCGCCACCAGGTACACCTGCCCGCGCGACACCTTGCGATCCACAATGCGGGCCACGTAAACCCCGGCTTCACCCACCAGGTAGCGACCCAGTTCAATTACCAAGGCGGCGTCGGGCAACTCGGTCTGCGCCCGCTGGGCCAGTTGGGCCAAGTTGTCGCCAATAGGGGCCAGGTCCAGCCGCTGTTCACCAGGAAAGTAGGGAATGCCAAAGCCGCCACCCAGATTCAGAAATCGCACCGGTGCCGGCGCATGCTGTGCCAGCCGCAGCGCCAGCTCGTAAGACTTTTGCTGGGCTTCACAAATCGAATCCGAACGCAGATTCTGCGAGCCGGCAAACAAATGAAAGCCTTCAAAGGCCAGACCGGCTCGGCCGATGCTGGCCAGCAGCTCGGGGATCTGCTCCACATCCACACCAAACTGCTTGGGGCCACCGCCCATTTTCATGCCTGAACCTTTCAGTTCAAAGTCGGGGTTGACCCGCACCGCCACCCGTGCGCTCAAGCCCAGCTCGCCGCAAATGGCCTCCAGCGCCGCCACTTCGCGAAACGATTCAAGGTTGATCAGCACGCGCGACGCCACCGCCTGGCGCAACTCGGCATCGCGCTTGCCCGGTCCGGCAAAGCTGATTTCCAGCGGGTTGGCGCCGGCATCCAGTGCCACCTTCAGCTCGCCCGCCGAGGCCACATCAATGCCGTCCACCAAGCTCGCCATCAAACCCACCACAGCGGGCATGGGGTTGGCCTTCATCGCGTAGTGCAGCTTGACCGTCCGAGGCAGCACGCCGCGCAGCGCCGCCACCCGGGCGCGCAACAACGAACGGTCATAGGCATAAAAAGGCGTCTGCCCGACCCGGGCAGCGAGCAATGACAAAGGCTCGCCACCCACTGTCAATTCGCTATCGCGCACGGCGAACTGGTTCATAGGGGCATGCACGGGCAGTTGGCGTTCAGTGAGCGTCATAAATTGGGTTCCGCTTTCAATTTCAGGACGGAGCGGTGCGCTCAAGCGGCATGCCGCTCAAGCCACTCAGTGGCCAGCAGTTTACGGTCGATCTTGCCATTGGGATTGCGCGGCAGCGTCCCGGCGACGATCTCGATGCCTGCAGGCACCATGTACGCGGGCATACGGGCACGGCATTCAGCCAATAATAAATCTATGTCATTTTTACCTCTAGCCCCCGTCGCACTTGCGTGAGTAGCTATTATTTGAATAGCTTGTCCTAAGCTGGGGTGATCGACGCCAAAGGCCACGCACTCGCCCACCATGTGAGTCGCGTACAGAACCTCTTCCACCTCGGTGGGGCTCACCCGGTAGCCGGATGTTTTCATCATCTCATCGCGCCGGCCAATGAAGTACAAAAACCCCTCGGCGTCTTTGCGCACCGTGTCACCCGAAAAAACCGCATATTCAGGCAACTGCAGGCCCGGCTGCCGTCCAGGTGCGTCTGCGGCCAGCAACTTGTAGCGCTCCGCCGTCTTCTCGGCATCGTTCCAGTAACCCATGCCCACCAGCGCGCCGCGATGCACCAGTTCGCCAGGCTCCTCCGGGCTGCAGGCCGACCCGTCTTCACGCAGCACCAGAATCTCAGCATTCGGGATCGCCTTGCCAATGGAATCGGGGCGGCGGTCAACTTCATCGGGCGGCAGGTAGGTGGAACGGAAAGCCTCGGTCAGGCCATACATCAGGAACGGCTTGGCTTGGGGCACGCGCTGGCGCAGCAGATTCAGTGTTTCGCGCGGCATGCGTCCGCCGGTGTTGGCGAAATAGCGCAAATTCACATTGATGGCGCTGGGCCACTCCAGTTGCGCCAACTGGATGTACAGCGGCGGCACCGCCGTCAGCCCGGTCACTTCTTCCCGCTCCATCGCCTTGAGCACATCGCGCGGCATCAGGTAATTGAGCAACACCACGCGCGCACCGGCGTGAAACGCCGTGGTGAGCTGGCTGAAGCCCGCATCAAACGACAAAGGCAGCGCCGCCAGCAGCACGTCTTCGGGTTTGTTCTCCAGGTAAGACGCCACGCTCTTGGCGCCCGCCACCATGTTGCGATGCGACAGCACCACGCCTTTGGGCTTGCCGGTGCTGCCCGAGGTGTAAAGAATGGCGGCCATGTCGGTGTCAATGACCCGATGGCCCGCAAGTGCCGGGCCGTCCAGCAACTCGGGCCATGCGCTCACGCGCCACGCGGCGCCGGCGGGCCGGACGCCTTCGGTGGCGGTGCTGGTCAGCACCACGTGCTGCAGGTCCGGGCATGTCGACAATGACGCCTGCAGCAGGGTCAGACGCTCAGGCGAAGTCAACAGCACGCGCACATTGCAATCGCGCAGAATGAAAGCCACCTGCTCGGGCTTGAGCAAAGGGTTGATCGGCACAAACACGGCCCCGGCCGCAGGTGCGCCAAAGCTGGCAATCACGGTCTCAAAGCGTTTTTCAAGATAGATGGCGACGCGCTCACTGCGCCCCAGCCCCAGAAGCATGAGCCCGGAGGAAAAACGAGTGACCTGCGTTTGCAGCTCAAGGTAGTTCAGGCTGGCAGTGCCGCAAGTCAAGGCCATCGCCTGCGGCGTGCGCCGGGCAGTGACAGCAATCAGCTCTGGCAACAGGGTCGATTCGATCATGGTGACAAACAATCGTGATGGTTGAGAAAACGCAAGCCCAGAACTCTCTGGCGCGGCACCCTTGAGCCCTTGGCTCCTGAACCATTTTTCTAACCAGTCAGGGCGTATCCTCAAGGGAATTTGAATTGAATATCACACAAGCTGTCCGTCGTGTTATTGACGAATCTCTATGTTTGAATGGGCGCAGCGCCGGTTTCACGCGCGACACACCGCTGCTCGGCGCCATCCCTGAACTCGATTCAATGGCGGTCGTGGCACTGATCACAGCGCTGGAAGAGCAGTTTGGCCTGGTCGTAGACGATGACGACATCGACGGCACGACTTTTGCCACGCTCGGGTCGCTGAGCGACTATGTCAGCCGCAAACTCGCGGTTGCCTGACTTCGATATGCCTGCATCGGCCAATTGCTTCTTCCTGCCCGCTAAGGCGACGCTGGCCGGCGCGGTTGACCAGCGGCTTTGCGTCTTCTATGCTGCGCAGGGCCCGTCGGTGCGCGGCCTGGTGCTCTACATCCATCCGTTTGCGCAAGAAATGAACAAGGCCCGCCGCATGGCCGCGTTGCAGGCGCGCGCGCTGGCCCAGGTGGGCTACGCGGTACTCCAGATCGACCTGCTGGGCTGTGGCGACAGCTCGGGCGACTTCGCAGACGCCACCTGGCAAAGCTGGGTCAACGACGTGGTGCGAGGCAGTCGATGGCTGCGCGAGCGCCACCCCGCGCCGGGGCCACAAGGCCGCAGCCCACCACTTTGGTTGTGGGGCTTGCGAGCCGGTTGCCTGCTGGCGGTCGAGGCGGCCAGTCAAATGAGCGAGCCCTGCCACTTTCTTTTCTGGCAGCCCCCAGCGGCCGGGCGGCCCCTGTTGCAACAGTTCCTGCGCCTGAAGGCGGCCGCTGACTTGCAAAGCAACCAGGCCAAGAACGTGATGGCGGGTCTGCGCCAACAGTTGAATGAGGGCTCCCCAGTGGAGGTTGCCGGCTACCAATTGGCGACCGAGCTGGCCCGCGGCCTGGAGCAGTCGGTGTTGTTGCCCGGACCAGCCAGGAAGCCGGGACGCCTGGAGTGGCTTGAGCTATCCACCCGAACAGACGCCGTTTTGAGCCCGGTCTCCAATGAAGCCCTGACCCAATGGCAGCAGCGCGGCTTTGAGGTACGCAGCCGGCTCATCAACGGTCCCGCCTTCTGGCAAAGCGCGGAGATCGAAGAAGCACCGGCCCTGATTACAGCGACGACCGCCGCCATCTCGTCGGGTGGTGCGCAGGGCGCCAGTTCGACATTTCAGCGTGCTACTGGCGCCAAGGTTTTTGCTGCATGAGCTACACCGAAGAAGCTACCCTTTTTGCCTGCGCAGGCGAGCGCTTGCTGGGCATACTCAGTCAACCCGACACCCCGGCCCAAACTGGCGTCGTGGTGGTGGTGGGTGGCCCCCAATACCGCGTCGGCAGCCATCGGCAGTTTGTGTTGTTGGCCCGCGCCCTGGCCGATGCCGGCTTTGCCGTGCTGCGTTTTGATTACCGCGGCATGGGCGACAGCGAAGGTCAACCCAGGCAGTTTGAGGCGGTCAACGCCGACATTGCGGCGGCCATTGACGCCCTGCAGCAGCGTGTGGCATCGGTCCGGCAGGTGGTCTTGTGGGGCCTGTGCGACGGCGCCTCGGCGGCACTGCTCTATTGTTTTGAAAAGCAGGACCCGCGCGTGACCGGCTTGTGCCTGCTCAACCCCTGGGTGCGATCCGAAGCCAGTCTGGCGCGCACCCAGATCAAGCACTACTACATGCGGCGTCTGCTGCAAAAGAGCTTCTGGCAGAAATTTCTCAGTGGCAGGATGGCGCTGACCGCGTTGAGTGATCTGACCGACAACATCCGGCTGTCCACATCGGGCTCAGGCTGGCTGCGCGCTGAAAAGCAAAGCTTTCAACACAGCATGGCGCTGGGCTGGCAGCGCTTTGAGGGCCAGATTTTGCTGCTATTAAGCGGCGATGACTACGTGGCCAAGGAATTTTTGGAGTGCGTCAAGACGGATGCCGCCTGGAAAGACACTTGGGCCCACCCACATTTGCAGCGCCACAGCTTGTCCGAGGTCGATCACACCTGCTCCAGCGCGGTATCACGCCAGCGGGTTGAGCAGCTCACACTGGACTGGCTGACACAGCAAGCGGCGCCAGGCCAAGGCAACCATGACGCGGTGACGGCCTGACATGCTCTACCAGCGCTTTGATCCCAGCGGCTGCGACTTCCCCAAGGCCCGTGTACCCGTGCTCCCGATCTTTAGCCGGCATACGCTCGGGTAGACGAAATTTTTAAACGCTATTGGGCACAACGCTCCAGTAACCTGATAAAAAATATGAAACGCTATGAACGACGTCTTTCTGCAGACCATTTTGATCGAAGGTTCTTGTGCATTAGCGCACCCGACACCGTCGTCCCGGCCGTGGCGCGATATGCCGCTCTTGAATCCAGGGGCTGGAAAGCCAAACTTGGAACAGCCATCCGCGTCGACAACCGTCAAGGTCTTTTCTACACCGCGCTCTTAAACCGCTTTTCTCAAACTGGAAATTCCATGGTCTTTGAGTTGTGCTTAGGCGCGAAGCTGGCCGCCTCCCGTCTGGTTATCGGCTCTGTGGATAGGCTGGTCAATCTCAAGACCACCTACGATGAAACACTTGAGCGCTATGCACCTGGACGCCAACTCTTGAAAGCGATCATCGAGCGTCTTTTTACCAGCCACCGCGGCAAGGTCCTTGAGTTTCATACCGACGCCAACTCTGACAACTTGGCATGGGCCAGCGCAAAGCGCTGGATCAAACGTGTCAGTGTGGCACGCAGCGCCTCCACAGAAAACATTCTTCAGTTGTTGTGGGCTTCCCGACAGATGTTGACCTCAAAGCGCAAAGCTCCTGAGCTGATGAGCGACACGCTGGCCGTAAGCGTCTATCGGCATACCGACGAATTCCCACCAGATGTGCAGCAGTTCTTTGATGAAAGGACCAAGGAAAACGTCGAGTTCAGCGCTCAGTGGTACCGCAATCTCTTGGACACGGTCTACCACAACCACAATGGCGTCTGCATCTATATTTTGAGAAAAGATGGACGGACGGTGGCCGCTTTGCCGATGCTGGTCAAAAAGAGTTTGTTGGGCCATTCGATGGAATCTTTGGGCAACTACTACACCTCGATCTATGCGCCGCTTATTGACCCAGACCTCAAGGCACGCGACTTGGCTCATCTACTCAACTCAGCCAAAGAAGCGTACAAGCCGCTCAACTCATTCAGGTTTTCCCCGATGGATCCAGCGTCCAGCAGTTTCTGCACCTTGCTGGAGGCTCTTCATTTAAGTGGCTTCGCAGCCTTTCAGTTCTTTTGTTTCGGAAATTGGTATCAGCCCGTCAATAGGGACTGGAACGACTACTTTCAAAGTCGGGAAGGCAAGCTGCGAAACACCATCCGGCGGATGAAAAAAAAGCTGATCGCACAAGGCGGTGTGTTGGAGCTCATCACCCATGGCGACCATTTGGAACGAGGCGTGGCCGCCTACCAAGAGGTCTATGCGTCGAGTTGGAAGAAGCCAGAACCCTACCCTGACTTTATCCCCGAACTCATTCGCACCTGCGCCGCCAACAATTGGCTTCGCCTCGGCGTGGCCTGGCTCAATGGAATCCCAATTGCGGCGCAGATATGGATCGTGGCGAACGGCAAGGCCGATATTTACAAACTTGCCTATGACGAATCCTACAAATGTTATGCCCCCGGCACATTGCTGACGGCAATGCTGATGGAGCACGCCATCGAGAAAGATCGAGTAGCGGAGGTGGACTACCTCATCGGGGATGATTCTTACAAGGAGTCCTGGATGAGCCACCGGCGAGAGCGCTTCGGAATCATGGCCTACAACCCACGAACCATCAATGGGCTGTTCGGCCTGGGCCAGGAGCTGTTGGGAAGGGCGCTCAAGCCTTTTGTAACACGCACTAAGAAGCCTACTGACAGTAATACCGCAACGTCAAAAGCATTTTTAACTTGAAAGGATTTGACATGAGATTCGGAACATGGTTCGGTGCACATCGTCTGGCGGCATCAACACAGGCAGTCAGCACGATTCTTTTTGTCCTTCTAGCGGGTTCCGACCCGTGCGCAAGCGCACAAGATGTCCCAGGTGGCTGCGGGTCCTTGACACAGTCCTGGGGGCCATTTGATTACCGGCCCGATCGGTACATACCCGAAAACACCTACCGCTCGCACCGGGCGCTGCTGGGCATTGTGGAAAACGCCCATTTCACGCCCGATGTCGAAATGCTGATTCGGGGGAAAACCAGCACCACGCCCGGCAACGACATCTCTTATACCCTGGGCGTGTTCCCCAACCACCATCGCGCCCTGCTGGCCATGGCCGCGCTGAGCGACAAGGAGAAGATCGACAAGCCCGATGGCGCACGCTTTTCGGTGGAATGCTACTTCCGGCGCGCCGTCGCCTGGCGGCCGGATGACAATATCGTTCACATGCTCTACGCCAGGTATCTTGCAAAGTCAAAGCGCATCGATGAAGCTGAACAGCAACTTGGCATCGCCGCCAACCAAGCCAAAGACAACCCCATGACGCACAACAACCTGGGCTTGATTTACTTTGACATGAAGAACTACAGCCAGGCCCTCATTCACGCGCACAAAGCCTACGCCCTGGGATTGGGCGTGCCCAATCTGCGAGAGCAGCTAAAAAGTGTCGGCAAGTGGGAAGAGCCTGGGCCGCCGGCCACTGCGGAGTCCGCTGATCAGTCCAAGTGAGCAACCTTCCCTGCGCGCCCTGCCAGCGCTGGTGGCAACTGATATCTGCCGCCTGCGATATTCCAGTAGTGGTAGTAGGCCAGCGCAGCCTGCAGCGCGTAGCTGTAGTTCCCGAGCCCAAGCTTACAGGCCCAGCGCATTGCCTGCAGATTAACTTTTCTTAACACCGGGCTAGGGAAATTTTCACAAGACAACATGGCTGCGCTTCGCGTCATCAACTCGTACTCCAGCCTCGTTCGATGCTCGGCTGACGCTGGCGCTCGCCACTGGTCAGGCAGGTCCGCCGGTATTGGAATGGGGCTGGGGACGTGTCCCGGATAGGTCTGCCAGGGCACCGCGCGAACGGCAGGGTTGAACAGCGACAGCCACTTCACGTAGAACTGATGGTACAGGCAAGGGTCAACAGGAAGCGCCGTCAGGTACTCGAGCAACTCACTGTCATAGAAAGGCACTTGAAACTCAAGTCGATGCTGGTCAATTGTGTCAAAGTGATTGACGAGGTGCCGTCTCGGACCGTTTAGGTTCAAGAAAATGTAGAACGCGCGCACCGGATCCGCACAGCGAATCTCCCGAAGCTCCCTACGCAAGCGCGCGTGCAAATGACCATGGAGTTGCGCCGCAAGCTCAGGCTCCAGAATTCTGGTCAGAATTGTCTTGCTCTGTTGGCGCAGATAGATGTCAATAGCACCGTCCATATCCCCCGAACGCAAATGAGTCACTATCTCCGGGCTGATATAGACGTGGCCAAGTCCAACGCTGCCGCCCTCGCCCGTCCAGACTAGACTGGGATGCTCCGGCATCCGTTGATGTCGCCCAGGCCACGACCGCCAGGTGTCGGCCATCACCGCCGACCAGTTTGGCCCCGGTTCTGTGGGCAACTCGTGGTGAATGGTGCCGCTTTTCTCCGCGTAAGCCAACGCAAAGGCCTGGTCTTGTGTGTTGGCCAATGAGAAATTGAACGTATAGGTCCTGGCACCCTCTGAACGAAGCGCTGCGACCACGCAACGAGAATCCAACCCACCGCTGAGATATGCAAATGTCGTCTTGTCGCTGCGCAGTCGTCGGCGCACAGCAGACACGAACAGCCCGTAGCTCTTGCTCATTGCCTCTTCTTCAGTCCCCCGTACTGGCTCAATAGCGTCCCAATTGAAATACCGGCTTGCTTTGACAACGCCTTGCTCAAGCGTCAAGACCTCGCAAGGCATGAGCATCTTGATGTCAGCGTAGGCCGTGCCGCCACCAAAGGGATAGCCAAAGCCCGTTGCTTCTGCCACAGCCAGAATATCGAGCACCTTGGGGACGTCCGGGATCGCCTCCAAAATCCGCAATGCGGTGGCGAAATAGACAAAATCATCGAGCACACAATAATAGAGAGTGCGCAGCCCCAACCGATCTGCCACGAGATAACCAATGCCTTTCGATGCGTTGTGGTAGGCGGCACAAAACGTGCCGCTGGCGCTGCGCAGGGCTTGCAAGTCGCCATCATCCCATCTGCTTTGCAGATACGCCAGGTGGGTATCGCGTTCCACGCCGGTCGGGCCGTGGCAAGTGAGGAGCGGCTCGCCCGCAAGCATGGCAATAGAACCTGTGGGTGCAACGCGGTGCGCCGGGCGATCGAATGCGCCGATGTCAACCTTGATCAAAAATGCGTGGGTGTCGCGAAATTCGATCGGTCGATCATTCGGGTCGCGCGAAATATTTCTTCTCAGTGACTCACAAATTGAATCCGGAATTTGATCCAAAGACTTTCGACTGAACACGCCCGCGAGAATTGTCATGTGTTGTCCCCTTCGAGGATGTTTCTTAAATGAACACAAAGCTTCAGAGCAGAAGAATCTTCATGGCGCAGTCACACCCTGCCGGATCAACTCGAAGATCCGGTCGACTGCAGTTCGGTTGGCGGCCTCGACAGCGGCATGCTGCGTCGCTGGGAATGGTGTCAGAACGTAATCGATGACGGATTGGCCCGCCTCGGGCTGCCCAACACCAATCTTTACACGGCGGAATTTGTCGTCCTGAAAGGCCTGAAGAATGGAACGTACTCCACGATGCCCGCCGTCGCCGCCACGCAAGCGCGCACGCACGGAGCCAATCGGGAGATCCAAATCGTCGTGAACCAAAATACATTGACGTACTTCGAAAGCGAGTTTCTTCGCCAGCTTGATGAGTACCGGGCCAATCTCGTTCATCGGTGCCAGAGGCTTGATCATCAGAATCTGGGCACCCTGCCATTGGCACCGAACCACCAGCGCCAGGTCTGCGTCGCGGTGCCACGGCTGGGCCATGCGTTGCGCCAGACTGTCCAGCGCGCGATAGCCGACATTGTGGGGCGTATCAAAACGGCCGGCCTGCGGATTTCCGAGTCCAACAAGCACCACGGTTGACGGGTCCAAGCCGGTTGCCGCCTCAGCAGCTTGCTGTACGTCAGCGTTAGCGAACGAGGTGATCAAGCCCGCGTCTGTCGCCTGCGGACCCGACGGCACATGAAGGAGCTCACAAGTCTCACAGGATTGCAGGCGCCCACAGTCTGATCGCCAGCATTGCACCTCGGTCTTCAATTGGATGATGAGACGCTGCATATGGTCCGCTTTGTGCGAGCCCTTGAGCAGGACAAGATCACCCGCATTGAGATAAGCACGAAGATATGCCGAGGCCTCGGGCAGCGAGGCAAAGGCGCGAAACTCGGCGTTCTCATCCCGTTTGGCGCGCAGCGATGCTGACGCCCGGGGACCGACGAAGACCACACAGTCTGCGAACTCCAGCGCCGACTCTCCGATTTCGACGTAGCGGCGGGTCGAGTCGCCTTGGTAGTCCGAGATGGTTCCAATCACCACAACGCGGCGCTGAGCCTGGGCTGAACGCATGAATTCGAATGCGGGCTCGATGGTCGAAAGCGGTGCCTTCCAATCGTCACGAATGAACGTGATTCCATCGATTTCAACCGGGGCCATGCGCCCTTCAAAAGCAGGAACGTCCGCAACCGCCTGCGCTGCAACACGCAAAGGCACGCCAAGCGCAACACCGGTTGCCAGCGCCGCCAGAACGGCAGGGGCCCAGTGGACGCCACAGAGTTGCGTTGTCACCTGAACGGCTTCGCCATGCCATGTGGCCGTCAAGGACAAGCGCTTGGGCCAAGCAGACTGGATCGACTCGCCACGAAGTTCCGCATCACTTGAGAGCCCATAGGTGACAGTTCGTCCTGAAAAAGAGGACCGCATCGCGAGTACCCGAGGGTCATCAGCGTTCAAGACGGCGACACCGCCGCTTGGTAACGATCTGATGAGTTTTCCTTTTTCCTCGGCAATCGCGTCACGACTTTTGAACGCGGAAAAATGATCTGAACCAATGTGCGTCACAACGCCAACCGTGGGGCAAACCAGCGCCAAAGGTAAGTCCAGCGCACCCGGCCGGTGGGCGGATATCTCGACAACACAATAGGCATGGCGCCGGCGTGTGCCCAAGACCAGGCGGACCATATCTTCTGGCCAGTTCAAGGAGTCCAGGCTCTTGCGACCGTTACCCAGGTGGCGCTGCAAGATACTGGCGACCAGGTCCTTGGTTGTGGTCTTGCCAGCGCTGCCCGTGACCCCGACAAACTCAGTTCCTGTCAAGCGCCGACGGTGCAGGAAGGTCAACCGATAAAGGGTTTGGTCGCAGACTCGACGCCAGCGCCAGGCCAAACCATTTGCGAAGTTTTTGAAGCCCGTCGAGATGCTCCTCCCGACGGATTTGGCGTGGCTCACGGCAAGTTTCATGGGTCAAGCCTGCGTTAGTACTTGTGGCCGGACGCTCGCAATATTGCGCAACAGCTTGAGTACTTCACGCATTCCATGGCGATTGAAAACGCACGATAGCGCGCAGTAGGTGACAGCCCCCACACTCAGCAAGGTCAGTAAACCCAGTACGCCATGCTGGCCCTCGGTCACATGAAAACGTGTTGCGCTGACAGCGGCGTACATCGCCAAACTTGTCACAGCGGCTGGTAGCATGGCCACGCCGAGCTGCGCCAGGCGCAGCTGGAGCACGGGCAGGCCACGCACCATGGCTTGCAGAAAAACCAGCGGCGATATAACGAGCCAGGCCAAGCACAAGCCAAGCAGGTCGCCGGCGTTGACCCCAATTAGAAACCCGGCCGGGGCCAGCAGCGAGGCCCATATGACATTGCGCAACACAATGTCTGAGCGCCCAATGCCCTGAAGGGCTGTGGCCACAAAGTTTGACACCATGCGCAGCGGAATGATCAAGGCCAACACTTGCATGGGAACCGTGGCGGCCGCCCACTTGGGGCCAAGAATCACATGCACAAGTTCCGGAGCAATGCTGGACATACCCCACAACACGGGGAAAGCAAAAAAACCCAATACCCGCACGCCCAGGAGCACGCTTTCTCCGACTTCTCCGATGTCGTTCTGCATGCGCGCGAAAGTTGGAAATGCCACTTGATTGACAAGACCCGAGAGTCGCTGACTCGGCAGAGAGGCGAGGTGCATGGCAACCGAATAGAAGCCAAGAACCTCGTTCCCCAACCATTTCGCGCAGATCAGGACATCGATCTGAGACAAAAACATCCAAAAAATCTGGATCGCGGTGAAGTGGCCGCCAAAGCGCAACAGGGAACGCATGCCGTTGAGTGAAAAATCGGGCCAACGCAGAAATGGTGCAAGACAGTTGAGCCCTATGGTCTTTCCCAACTGGCTCAACATCGAGCCGGCCACCAGCGCCCATACGCCTGCACCCGACATGGCCAGTGCCAGCGTGGTCAGACTGGCCAACACCGCGTTGGAGAGGTCCAACAGGGAACGGTTGCGAAATTCCATCTTGCGTTGCAACTGCGCGTCCGGGATGACCGCGAACGCGGCCAGCACAAATTGCAGCGACAGCACGCGAACCACTGGGATAACGCGCGGCTCGTCATAGAAAGCCGCAATCAGCGGTGCTGCCAGCGCCAGCAGCGTTGCCAACAAAAAATGAATCACCAGGATGATGCCGAACGCGCGCCTGAGCAATGCCTCGTCGACCTCGGTTTTCTGGACTACAGCTGCCCCCAAACCGAGTTCTGAAAACATGGTGAGAAATGACACAAACACCGTGGCCATGGCCAGCAGTCCATAGTCCGCAGGGGTCAGAAGTCGTATCACCATGAGGGTGATTCCCCAGGTGATGACCTGGCTGAGCAACCTGACGCTTGCCGTCCAGCGAAATCCCGACAGCGCCTGTGAACGCAGGCTCATGTCGCGACCACAGGCTCAAGCCGTTGCTGCAACAGCAACGCATCCAGGAAATACTTCGTGGCCCAATTCGGATAAGCTGCCCGCATATAAGAGCCCATCAGAGGGAACGACCCCGCCAGGGCACCGAGCACAGCAGGATCATCAGACTTCAGCAATTGCAACGCCTTCAGAAAATCAAGCAATTGGTCGGCACCCGTGCGGTAGCTGTGCTCCCCGGTCAACTCGAACAAGCGGTAGGCCACGATGGCGATCTGCGCCGAACCGGTCAGGCAGGAAGAGAACCCGGCGGGCTCCCAGTCGGCGTAAAAGCGACCTGGCAGGTAGCCGTTGCGGTCCATGCGCGGCAGGATCGCATCAACGCTACGCCGGACGGCGTGAATGAAGTCGGAGCGCCCGGCCAGGTCCCCCACCTCAAGAATACCCTGCAAGGTGTAGCCAATGG
This sequence comes from Burkholderiales bacterium, assembly GCA_038215405.1. Classification (GTDB taxonomy): domain Bacteria; phylum Pseudomonadota; class Gammaproteobacteria; order Burkholderiales; family Burkholderiaceae_C; genus Rhodoferax. The sequence goes on along the minus strand of JBBQQX010000008.1, from coordinate 45,965 downwards.
TGTGGGTGAGTGGTGCGTCGGAATGCGTCAGACAATTGTGGGCAAACCAGCCATTGGGCTGCTGCTGGCGCAACGCGGCTTCGATGACCCGAACCGCCGCGCGCTGGTAGGACTCGTCCTGGGCCAATACGCCAAAGCGGTAGAGCGACCAGGCGCACAGACAACTGTAGGTCTTGATCTCGCCAGCACTGACAAATGCGCCATTGGTTTTGAAATAGCCCTGCTCGTCGAGGTCGCCCACCTGAAAGTCTGCCGCCTTTCTCGCAGCAGCCATCAGCTTTGGCTCGCCTGAATGGCCGTAAGCGGAGCACCAGCCGTCCAGCACCATGCCCGTATTGAATATTGCGGCAGTCTGCCTCTCGGGCGGGCAGACTGGCCCCCCTTGGACGGCGCCAGAGGGCATCTGCACGACGATCTCCCACTGCGCCATGCGCAGCGCCGCTAAGCTCGCGGCTGCGTCGTCAAACTGTGCCGAGAAGGTCAGCAATGAGGTGATGATGTAGCCGGTCGTCTCGGGGTACGAAGCGCGCCACCCTGCATCTTGTGTGCTCGAGTCACTGTCACACGGAAAGTAACCCAGCGACACGCCATCATCCGGGCTGGCAGCCTGCGCCTGCAGCAGCCACTGCGCGGCAGCCCGCGCACGTTCTTGTGTTTCGCCGTGCACAGGTTGCGGCATCGCGGCGGCAAACTGCCACTGACTGCGAATGACTTCGCTGCGAAAGGCTTGCTTGTGGGCTGGCAACAGCGCCCGAAGCTCGCGCGTGACCGCAGCCGCAGCCCAATAGGCGCTGCGCAGGCCACCTCTCAGGTATTGGTGGCGAAGGATGCGGGCAAAGGTGACTGGCTTCAAATGGCACTCCTTAAAACATGACCTGACCACCGGCCACCAACAAGTTGACGCCGGTCAGAAACGAGGCCTCGTCAGCCACCAGATACGCCACCGCATGGGCCACATCGGAAGGCGTCGCAATTCTCTTCAGGGGATTCCTGGCGGCTTCCATCTTGAAAACACGCTCCTGCAAGTGCTCTGTCAATTCGGTTCGTGTCAGGCCAGGCGAGACCATGTTGACGCGAATATGCGCATCGGCCCACTCAGCCGCCATGGCTTTGGACAGGCCCAACAACGCGTATTTGGCGCAAACGTAATCGGCCATGCCGGTGGCGGGAACGCCGGTTGTCACTTGCGACAAGATATTTACCACAGCGCCACCCCCAGCAGCCTTCATGGCCGGATAGACCGCTTGGCACAGCTGCAACACGGCCTTGACCTGATATGCCATGTGGTTCTCAAAATCAGCCCAGCACAGTTCGCCCAATGGACGATTGATGAGTTCCCCCACCGCCGCATTGACCAGCACGCGCGGTGGGCCCAGCGTCTGCACGACCTGCTCCATCAAGGCTGCCACTGACTCAGCGTCGCGCACGTCCGCTTGCACGGAGCAGGCGACGCCGCCGGCGAGCTCAATCTCTCGCACCACTTGCCGCGCCCGATCCGCACTGCGAAAGTAGTTCACTGCCACGGCATAACCACTTTTGGCCAGCGTTCTGGCAATCTCTGCACCGATCCCTCTGGACGCGCCGGTCACCACGGCCACAGGTCGACCCGAGTGAATTGGCAAAGATGCCGGCCGTTCCCCAAGGACCTGCGCTGGCGGCGAGTCATCCCTGACCTTGACCTTGGCAGTGCCCATGACCAGCACCTTGTCGTCCACACTGCGAATCTCGGTATTGAGCACGAGAGTGCGGGTCGCATCGCTCTTGCCCACCACTTTGATGACGGCGCGCACGGGCTCATCGATGCGCACCGGTCGTCGAAAACTGAGGTCTTGACCCAGATACAGCGCGTGTTTGCCCGGCACACGCATACCCACGAGTTGCGAGAACATCGACGCCAGCAAAATCCCATGCACAACCGGCGCCCCAAACTCGGTGCCAGCGGCGTAGGCGGCGTCCACGTGCAAAGGGCTGTAATCGCCACTCAGGGTTGCGAACGCGTGCACGTCCTGCGCGGAGAAAGTTCGCAACAACTCAAAACTCTGCCCGACGGCAATATCGTCAAAATGAAGGTGCGCGGCCGCCAAAAATTTCTGAGTCATCTCAATGCCTTGATGATTACGCGGCCGCACTAGAGCTTGGAGCCCACAACCTGGACAACATCAAAGTATGACACCATCAACTCGAATTCAGAGACTTCGAACGAGATCAAGAACTCCTCCTCCAGCGCCAGAATGAGATTGATGTGGTTGGCTGAGTCCCAACCTGGCGTGTTGTCCATGGAAGTGTCGTCATTGATCTCGGCTGCATCCAGATTCAGAATGATCGACATCACATCACGCACCGTTTGCTCAACATTTTTAGACATGCACTGGCTCCGGGTTGGAGGCCGGCGCAGCCAACTTGTTGCTCGAGGGTGCTGCCTGCATTTCGAACCAGTCGGGTACTTGCACCGTGGCGCTTGCCAGGTTCAGCTCCCAAGTGGTGGTGCCAGATTGATCTTCACCGAGCTTGCGAAAGCCGTGCTTCTCAAAGAGGTCGCGCGCCGGCATATTTTTTTCAGTCGGCACCACCTGTCCGAACAGCTTGTCAAGCCCGCGCTGCTGCGCAGCCTCACAGAGGTAGGCCAGCATGGCTGTCTCCACGGTGCGCCCGATGACACGGCAACTGAGCAAGAAAGTATCAATGGCGAGCCGGTCGACCTCAACGCGCGCCATCATGAGGCCGACAATCCCGTTATCGCCAAAACGATCCAGAACGCCAACCGTCACAAGCATGTCATCAGCAGCACCGAGGCGGGCATCAAGCTCCGCCTCACTGTACCGAACCGTTGTGATATTGAATTGATTCGTTTTCTGGGTGAGCTGGGCAGCGCGCGTGCGCGACCCGGAATCGACCGGGGCCAGACTCAGCTTCATGGCCAGATCGCGGTAATAGTCTTCAATATTTGTGCTGGCAGAGCGCGCCGATTCGGCCATGGCGCGTTGCTGATACAGCTGACCCCGGCGCCGATCTTCATCGGATTGAGCCAGCGTGTCAAACAAGCCTTGCGAGACGAGGGTCTGGGCATACAGTTCCGGGCGACGCGGCAATTCAATGACGGTGACCATAGGCAATTCGCGCCGAACCTGCTCACATTCAGCCGGATTGTCATCAACAAAAACCATATGTTCGAGACCGATATTGAGTCGAGAAGCGATTCTCTGGATTGAATCTTTTTTTGGATTCCAGTGTATTTGCAGTTCGGCAAAATGCTCTTTGCGAATCATCATGAAACGGTGCTCCGCAAACACCGCATCTACATCTGCCGGGTTGTTTTTGCTGGCAACGGCCAATATGACACCGCGTCGATGGAGATCAAGAATGGCTCTCTGAAATTCCACAAAAGCACTGCCCGGGTAATTCGGACCAAGTTGAATTCCGTCAATGCCGTCCTCGCCAATGACACCGCCCCAAAGCGTGTTGTCAAGATCGACGACCAAACACTTCTTGCTCAAACCGGTCAGCGCTCGAAAATACTTCAGGTACTCCTGTGCCAGGTTGCCAAGCATGTTCAGCGCGATGGGCGCCTTGGCGTACAAACGCATTCTGGCGTCGTACCAATGCTGCGCGCCAAACTGGCTCACCAACCCCGCGTAGTCAACGACATGCGCAGCGACGATGTCGGCGCTTGCGTCGGCCAGGGCGCGATTCAAGTCGACGACCAGTCTTGCCTGCCCATGCGTCAGGCTCGCATCGGCAATGCCAGCCCTTAGAAATTGCGGTTGCGCCAGGCTGTGAATCAGCAAGGACGCAGTACTCGCAGCTCGAAACGTCCGCAGCAAGCCCGTCATCTTTATCTTGAAGCCATGGATAAGCTGCTCAAAATTTGCGCTGGTCTGATCCGCATCCATGAAGTTGCTATAGACCTCCGGCAGCCAGTCCTCGCCTTCTATGGCCAGAACCGCGACGTCCGGTTTAAACCCATAGAGACCGCTATTTGGATCCAGTATCTCCTGACTGATCAAGCCAAATCCTGACTGGTAGATTTCAATGCGCAGGCCATTGGCAAAGCCATAAGCGATCAGTGCGTCGTGAATGAATTCAATCGAAAATGACGACAGTAATGCCACCCGGTAGGGTCTGATCCCCTGCAAATCTGGCGACATTTCCTCCACAAGCTGCCGCAAGAATTTGTAATTGAGCAAACTAGGGCTGCTGGCCAACAAGGCGCGCGCGCCCTGATGCGCCTGGGCCATCGTACCCGCCTTAAGACTTTGCGAGATCGCGCCTCGCAACTCAACACCAATGTCAGCAGTGCGTTTGGTCACAAGCGCGTTATTGCACTCAGTCATAACAATAGACTCCTTTTTTAATCATTTGGCGCACAGTCTGTGCCACTGAAGTGGCGGCCAGAACGGTGACCTTTAAGCCCCCAACCTTGGCCTCTCGCCAAGCCCCGGCCTGTTTCAAATAGGGAACCATCTTGTGCAAATTTCGACGCCGCGAGACCGTTGGGTCAAACAGGCGGCAACGTGTGTCCAATAACATGCCGTCGCTCGTCTTCGATCGCAGTTGGAATTCTTCTTGTGTAAACGGCGCAACGGGTAGCTCAGTTTCAAAGGTCTCTTCCAACAAGTGGAAGAAGGTCAGTACGCCGATATCTGTACCCAGCAGGACAATCTTGCCGTCGCGTTTGAGCAGTGCATCAAATGGCGTTCCCGCGCCGCACGGTGTGCGCGCCAGATGGTGTCCGGCGGCGACGACTCCGGCATCATGACCCCACAGCGCCACCGAGTGGGTTGGATGAACACTGCGCAGCACTTGCGGCGAGCGTCTGAACAGCTCGGTGAGCAAGCCCATGCGCGATGGGGTGCGCGCCACGTCAAACAAGGAAGTCGTTCTTGCATAGTCAACTGCCGTTCCCGAAAAAGTCATGGTTGGCATCATCACGACGCCCTCGCTGCCGACCACGGCCTGCAGCACCGATATGACGTCGGTCGGTTTCCCCTGAAACCCTTGAAAAGCGTCAAACGAACTATGGACCAACAAGGTGTCACCTCGCACAATCTCGAGTCCAGCGAGCGTGCGTTTTAGGTCATCGGGCGTGAACGACCGTAAGGTATTGGAGACGAACAGCCTGAATGCCTTCATGAGCTTCCTCACACGGGTCTTCAGGCCCTTCACAATTCCACTCTGTTGCATAAGTTGCGGCACGTGCTGTTGCAAAAGAGGTGCCTAAACTGGCGCTGCCAACTGTGCCAGACAGACTCTGTCGACGGAGTAGAACCGCACGGGCTCTGGGAACAACAGTCTGTCTGTAAACCGCAGATGCCTGTCTACCCATGATGGGAGAGAAGCCCGGACCGTACTGACGCGCCTTATAACAAGGTTATCGGTCGCACTGGGCACACCTACTGACTGGGCGACCTGTCGCATGCAATGAAGGGACTCCCCCTGAAACAAGCGTGCCACATTGCCGCGCGCTTCGGGCCATCCGGGGTAGTAGGCTGCAACAATCTGGGTGCCGACCGGTAAGGAAGGGTTCACCCTGTTCGACTCAGCAATTTCCTTTAACGATAGAAGGTTGCTCGCATTCTCTTGACCCATGAGTCCCAGCACATGGTTCAGAATCAAAGTTTGACTTGACGCCAAAACCACAGCAGACCTGTTTGCATGCGCGAAACGGATCGTGTCGCGGTGGGTAGCCACATGCAAATTATGCCCATAACCATCTAAGGCTGCCAACAATAGTCCCCCAATGCCGAGCAAAAAAATGAAGGTGAATGCAACCCCCGTTTTCATCCTTGCCAGAGCTACACCGGCGAGTACCGTGATCGGTGCCGCGAAAATGATCGCGTAGTTCGTCTGTTTTGGAATCAATCGCAGCGGCGACAGCGAATAAACAAAAAACGAAAAAAACAATAGCAGTAAAGTGACCCAAAGAACTGTAAAGTATCCTGTGCGTCGTCGCACCGGGTCATTCGTACGCACGGCAAACCACCCCCCCAGCAACGCCAGCATCGGCGCGAGCCACAACGTTCTTCCGTCTACAAAAAGCAATCGGAAATAGAAAAAAGCGTCATCGCTTTGCCAGGAAATAGTGTTCCCAACGCTAGCCTTAATCATTCGATCGAAAACGTGCGCATAATAAAAAGGATCACCAAAAGCCCAAGCGAACAGAGCGAGATTCAGGCTGGCGGCGGCGGCGGCGCCAAAGACGAGCCAAATCACCTGACTCCGATCTTGCATGAAGGTGAGCGCCATGATTCCGATTGGCATGCAGAAAACTATGGCCGCCTCGGGCTTTATCCAACCAGCAAATCCCACGGCGAGCCCCGCACCAACAAGCAACACCGCCCTTTTAGAAATTACTCCAAAATAAAGAAGAATCATTGACAAGGTCAACATGGCCGAAAACGGAGCGTCTGCTGCGATGTTGGTGGCGGAATCGATATGCTGCGGAATGGTCGCCAATACCAAGCTGGCAAAGACGGCCACTCGTGTGCCCCAGGCTCTCAAAGCGTAGGCATAAACGATAGCAATTTCCCCGAGCGAGCAGACCAATCCCCACGCCGCGAGGGCACCTTCGCTCTGACCGAGCAAACTAACCGCTGCCGCAATCGGGAGATTCACCCCGTATCGCAGCGCGCCGTTGTAATCGGATGGAGTCCAAAGCCCAGCCACGATCTCCAGCCCTCGGGTCGCGTAGATCACATCGTCTGACCCCCTAAAGCCACGGAACAGCCACAAACGGATGACTGTCGCCATAACGAGCAGCGCTCCAAGCAATAACATGTCAACCCATCGGCGAGAAGTAAATTCGGATGTCTTCATCGAAGTAACTGACATGCGGGCGTGTGTGGTGTGGACCATCATCATTACTGGATCACCTTTCGAAGATTGACGTCCATGGTGATGGACGTTAACAACCTAATTGGAGCTGCAAGGACTGGTCCCTCGTGCGAATTAATACCCATTTCATTAGCTCTAATATTTCATCTCACTAGCTCAACTTCCCAACCATACCTGGAGGCTAGACATTCCCGACTCGTGTCTTGCCAGCGGCAGACTTTCGGAAAACAAAATACCTCTGGGCCAAGTACGACAACACCACACTCAAAGGCAGCGAGAGTGCCCCTGCCGCAAAGGCGTCAAAACCCAAGGTCATGATCCAACCGATCAGAGTTATTGTGAAAAAATAGATCAGTGTCCAACTCACTACGAAGCGACCCAGCAGGCGATTATTCGGATTGTTGAACACGAGATGCCCCTGTGTCTTGAAGCTGAAAAGAATGCCCAAGAGCAGAGCCAAGAGATTTGCCAGTTGATAGCCAAATCCAACAAACAGTAGTCCCGCGTAAATCAGGTAACTGAAGGTGGTATTCAGTACACCGACCAAGACAAAGCGAACTCCTTGATTGAACCGGTCCCTCAAGGCAGGTTGACGGATCCCGCTCATACGTTACGGCAGGCCGTCCGATAAACCACCATTAACTCGTGGTAAACAAATAGCTTTCCAATAGAGCGAAAATTTCCCGGGAAGTAGGAATAGTCAGCTATCCGAAAACCCTCGCAGTCAAACATCTCACGCTCGCGTAGGTAGTCTATGTCGACAAAGGTTCTGTGGGTTGAGTCCGAGCGGTATCCATTTTCCCCCGGCACCACAATAATCACTGTCGAAATCCCCAAGGCAGCGCAATCTTGCAAGAGCTTACGGAGGACTTGCGCCGCGTTCTCAAAATGCTCGAGAACATGTGATAAGACTAAGCTAGAAAACTCGTTTGCGCATAGTGCGCTGAGGTCCAAGCCATTGTGACCTGCGGTCGCTGGAATGACGCGAAATCCCCGCCGTCTAAGGTCCTCTATCAAATAGGGATTGACCTCAATACCAGCGGAGCCTTTTGGCAATCGTTCGAGTATCTGTCCGGCGCCGCATCCCAAATCAACGGTAGCTCCATTGACATGATCCAGAACCCGCGAAACGTAGAAAGATTTGATCAGCTTTCGTAAAGGGTTGCGCTGCCTGTCAATCTGCTTGCTAGCATACTCGCGACCAAACTCATCATCATGGGCCATTTTCATTTTCGGGCAAAGAGATAGCGATAGAAAATCGTCCGAGCCACGGTGTTCAGGCGTGCCATGGCGCGGCCAATCGCACGGTCAGTGCGTGATATCTTGAATCTTGCGTCCGCTTGGATTTTGTCGACAAAGCCCTTGAAGTCCCGATGTTGTTTTCCGCCAATGACCACACTCCAGGAGCCCGGGCTGACCCGAAACGCGGAGGTCTGCGTCGACGTGTAGTAGCCGTCGCCATGGGCAAGCACTCTGAACCAATAGTCCAGATCGACCAGATAGGGATGACTTGCGTCATACGTCCCTACGGTTTTGATAAGTTCATGGCGGATCAGGCCGTTGCCCGGTTCACCGATCAAATTGGTGCCAGCGCGAATGCAGCGCTTGATCAAGACACTGCTTTCAATTCGCCCGGCTTTGTCGCGCCCCAGGCGGCGCCGCATCATCACCCGATCATCGGTGTCAATGATGTCGCGCGAGCCGAATACCAGCGCAATCTGACCCGCAGCATCGTTCTCCAGCACAGCGACCTGTTCTTCAAGACAATCCGGCGCAAGCAAGTCGTCATGCGGTAGCAGCTTGAAGTACTTGCCGTGAGCCACCTCAAGGCATCGGCTCCAGTTGCCCTCGGGGCCAAGATTATGGGTGTTTCTGATATACCTGATCCGTGGATCGTCATAACGCGACATCAGGCTCGGCGTATCGTCAGGCGAGTTGTCATCGAGTATGCACAACTCGAAATAAGGGTAGCTTTGATTCAAGACCGAGTCGATCGTTTTCCCCAGGAACTCCACTCCACGGTAGGTCGGTATGCAGACGGACACTTGAGGATTCATCACGCGTGACTCACTGTCGGGCCCACTCATGGCGAGCCACCACGGGCCAAGTTGACACGCTCTTGAAGCATCAGCCGAGCAATGCCAACGGCCAAGCTCATGGCCGGCAGGTTGGCGCCTGCCTGTGGCGCCATCGAACGAAATTGCACACGCCGTGTGTACAGACCCGACAGACGGCTAGCACTGGTCACGATGCGCGGCCCTCGTCGAGCAATTCTCTTAAAAATCGAAACAATTTCTGCAATCGTGGTGGGTCGCTCCGAGGCCACAATTCTGATGACAGTCTGTCGTGGCGCAGCGATCCGTGCAAGTACACTAACCATCGCGTCGGCGGCGTCATCAGCTGCAATGTAGTCACGGATGGTGTCGAACGGGACATAGATTTGGATGGGCTCATTGCGCAAGATGCAGCGCGCCATGTGCGTCAGCAGACCTTGCTTCTTTCCGGTCACTTGCCCTGTGCCATACAGAGTAGATATTCTGGCGATGAGCACGCCTGCGCAGCGATTTCTCTTCACAAAGGAAGCAAGCATGTCCTCTTGCATCAGCTTCGCGCGGGCATAGGCAGTTGTTGGGGTCGGCTGTGAATGTTCGGTAATGATTTCATCCGATGACTCGGCGTAGATGGCACCAGCCGAACTGGCAAAGACGATCTCACCCGCCTTGGCCATGATCTGGGGGTGTGACTCCAGCGACTGCAAGACCAAGGCCAGGGCGCGCGCTTCGGGCTCAAGCGCCTGGGCTGAACTGCTCATCGTTCCCACACCCGCAGCCCAATAGATTTGCCACTGGTCAAAGGCCAGCAGCCTTGCTGCAAACTTGCTAATGGTTGTTGAAATCTGGGCCGCCAGGGCTTCGCCGTCGTCCCAGCAAAAGCGCTCGTCAGGTTCAAACATCTCGTCACCCTTGCGATGCAAGACACGGCAAAGTGCCGTCCCCAGCAACCCGCCACTCCCGATGACCCATGCCAGGCTCATGGCAGTGCAGCCGGGCGCGTCGGCTTGGTGCTGACAACATACAGCGGCTTGCCCATGACGATACCCATCGTGACGGCCAGGTACTCGGCGATCACGCCAAGAGCCGTCAAAATGCTGCCCGAGAAGAATGAGACAACAATCAGCATCGAGGCCCAGCCTTGAACCGGCACCTGCCCAAATATCTTGCCGTACACGGCATAGGCTGAAATGACGATCGCCAAAATCATGGAAAAGAAGCCCATGATGGTGATCAGCCTTAGTGGTCGTGTGCCTGTGGTCAGTATCAAGTTCCAGAAGTGACCGAGTAGCTTGAAGTAAGAATAGCCAGAGGGGCGGTTTAATTCGTTCCGCACATGAACCGGACAGTGTCCGATCCTGCCGCTGACCCAGAACAGCCCTACGTCCAGATAGACACCATTGCCACAGTAGGCGGCCAAGGTTCGTGCAATTTCACCGTCGACCAAACGAAAGCTGTTGAATCGCCCGATCGCGCTGTTGCCCAACAGTTGAGTGCTGATTGCTTTTGCGGCCTGACTCAAAGCATTGCGAAGCCAACCGTGCGGCGCCGCGTTGACGGGATTGGCATACACCAACTGCAGCGATGAGTCCAGGGCGTAGTCAAGCATTGGACCAATGTCTGCCGGGTTTTGCTGTCCATCCTCGTCCATGGTTATCACCCAGTCGCCGGTGGCGCTGGCCATGCCTGCCAAGGTGGCGGCGTGTTGCCCGTAATTGCGAGAAAGCCAGACTGCCTTGGCGAAAGGATATTGAGCACAAATGGATTCAATGGTGGTATCCGATCGGTCTGGTCCGCAGTCGTGAATCAGCAGGACCTCACAGACGATGAAGCTCTTGGCGCCAGGCGTGGTCTGCTGACGTGTCAAAGGCGCTATTTCCTCGACCAGGGTGGGCAATGTGCTGGCGCCTTGGTAGACAGGAATGACGATGGAAACTCGCTGCATGGAAGTGGTTTTTCGAGAACTTGATGGGGGATTTTTGGCCGGGACGGCAGGGCCCGAGTTGATCAATGTCAATTGAGACGGCACATCTCGGGTGTGCTCGGTGCATCACCCTGTTTGGTTGTCGTCAGCCTGAGGCGGGCACGCGATTCCCGTGTCTTTCGTGCGCCACTTGTTCCAGAAGTGCTAGCAAGGACTCTGATCTTCCACGCCGCGATGCCTGATGGACCACAAGTGCGTTTGGCAGCAGCAAATCTCCCCCTCGCCAGTTGCGCACCAGCGCCGGCAAGACTTGGGCTATTTCATCGACCGAATCAAGCGCCGCGATGTCACGCAACCCAGCCCCGCGCAGGACAGCGGCGGTGTCGCCGGCTGAATCGGTGAGTCCTAGGATGGGCTTGCCAGCGCGCAAGTACTCATAGATTTTGGCGGGTATCTGGGCATTGCAACTACTGGCCTGCATCACGAGCAGCGCATCCACTTCCATCATTTCAGCGAGCGCCTCGCGGTACGGTATGGCGGGATACACTTCAATGAAGTCTTGGGCGCCATGGGATTTCGCCAGATGTTGCAGGAGTTCATCCTGAACGCTGGCACGAAACCGGATGCGCAGGTCACCTGCTGTCAACACACGCTCTTGTTTAAGGCGGCCAAGCGCGGCGAACAGTTGTGTCGGGTCCCGCTCCGATGGGTAAACAATGCCGCTGTGCAGCAACAGCATGGGACGCGTGCGGGCACCCAGGGCCCCGAGTTCACCGGATGGCGGTGGCGCGACGGCAGAAAAACTTTCCTCGTCATAGCCGTTTTCAAGAACCACCATACGCTCGGCTGCAGCCGGATAGCGCTGTTGGTACATATGTGCCGCACCGGGCGTGGTAAACACGCTGTAGCTTGCCCGAGTGACCGCATCTTCTTCAATCGCCCGATAGCTGCGCCAGGTGCGCGGATCGGCCGGATAGCCCGCATGCGCCATCGGATCGCGGAAGTCTGCAACCCACGGAATTCCCGTCTTTCGGTGAAGCGCCGAGGCAATCACATGCGCAGTCGCAATCGGGTACGTGGACCAGATGACATCCGGCTTGAACTCATCGATCATCCGCCGACCCTCGCGGATGGCGGCGAACTTCCAGCTGACCCAGCGGTCTGGCCTGGCCATCCAGCCGAGGTAGCGTCCGCCGATTTGCAGGTGCCGCGCCGTATCCAGCGCAAATGCGCGGCGAACCACGGTGCCCTCAGGCACATCGGCCAGCAAATCACCGCTGCTGTGCTCGTAGGCGCACGGGTCAGCGCTCAGCACCAGCGGCTGCCAACCCAGCGACGGCAGATGCTGTACAAAGCGAAGCGTGCGTTGTATGCCACTGCTGCCTGCCAACGGCGGAAAGTGGTAGGCAATCATCAGAATTTTTTTCACGCTGGCTCCGACTTCCTTCGGCCAGCGGCGCCGATGCCAAGCAGCCGTTGGTAAACGTCCTGGTGCGCTTGTGCATTCAAAGTCCAGGTATATTTGCCGCTGATGAGTTCGTGCCCACGCCCTGCGATTTCGCGGCACAAGAGTGGGTCGTTCATCAAAGTTGCAATTGCCTTCTCGATGGCCTCTACTGAACGCGGGGGTATCAACAGCGCCTCTTGACGGTCCGTCACAATGTCCCCGACGCCGCCCACATGGGTAAAAATGCTCGGCACCCCGACAAAAAGGGATTCAAACAGTACGGTGGGCGTACCCTCAGAATGCGATGGCAAAATAAAGGCGCTGGCAAAACGCATCCATATTTTCACTCGCCGGTGCGGCACCGCGCCAACCTGCACCACCACGTCCTGCAGACCGCTCGCAGCGACATAGTCATCAACGTACGAGCCCAACTGGTTTTCCCCTACCAAAAACAGTCGCAAATTTTTCTGGCCTTGTCCCACGAGATTCTTGGTCGCCTTCAATAATTCTTTTATGCCTTTGATCTCCTTCAAATAGCCGACAAATACCAGATTCCAGCTCTTGGCATGGGTGGACTTGAGCTCATCAACTTCTTGCCGCTCTGCATCGCTCAGGGAGAACGTTTCAGTGTTCACGCCATTGGTGATGTACTGACTGCATGCGCTAATTCGGTCCGCCGTATATTCAAGCCCGAGCCGCATCCCTTCGCCGCTAACAAAAACATTGAAGTCGGCTCCATCCAAGCTGTCACGGACTTTTCTGAAGCAGGCCCGGTTGTAATTCGGCGCATCAACGATGCAAGTTCGGTGAATGGTATGTATGACCTTGACATGGGGAAACATCTCGTTCCTGCAGCGGTTGGCCACATAGCCGCATGGATATGTGGAGTGGGCATGAATGATGTCGAAGGGCCAGTCTTGGTAGATGGCCGCCAGCCGATTTTGAATTGCTTGAAACACCCAGTCACCTACTCGCTCAAAAAGGCGATGTCCAGGTAGCGTCAGGTAGCGCGGGTGATAGACCGGCTGACCGGCATCGTCCTCCTCGTCAGGCACGCAAGCCAATTCCCGGTAGGATTTTTTGAACAGGGGTAATGGGAATGGTGTCATTGGGAGCGGTTGCATCACCCGCACGTCGCACCCCGCCTCTCGCAACGATTTCGCCTGTTCATGCACGAAGGTTCCCGACACCGGGTTCTGCCGATTGGGATACCACAAGGTCAAGAACAGGACTTTCATATGGCATGCCCGTTCGCTTGGCGGCGATAGTTGATGGCAAAGGTCGTCATACCGTCTGTCAAGGGGTCGCGCTTGTCCGAGTCTTCAGGCGCCCAGGCCAGCCCGCCGCGATACATTGCTCCAAGCTGGGCCCGCGACAAGACCGGCCTGCCGATCCATCAACACCAACTGCAATTGACTTGCGCCAGACCAACGGTGGCGTGTTGAACCCGATGCGCCGCTTCCCGCGGAGGAGCCCGTCACGAGCCAACTTCCGATCTACCAGTGCCACGCCTTGATCTCTCATCGGGGAATTGTTTGGCGGCGGGCCCAGTTGACAGTTGATCAATGTCAATTCGGACACTGCGAGGCTCGCCATACGGATGTGGCGTCCTGACATTCAATAGAGCCGGTCAGGAGCCGGTCGCAAGCCCGGCCTTGCCGCGGCCATGATCGTCAAAAGAAGCAGCAACAACAAAAATCTTGGTGAATCGATGAGCGTGTCAAAGAGACCGACAACCAAAAAGCTGCAAAGCGCCGCCAGGCCAGCGCTGGCATCGGCGTCACCCCTAAATGCGTCTTTGGCTGCCCGGCCTAGTGCGAGCAGGAACAAGCTGCCCATTGCCGCCAGGCCAAACCAGCCTTGATCAAAGAGCAGGCCAACAAATAGGCTTTTGATGTGCCATTGCAGGTGACCATCGGTGGAGAAGAACCAATGGTCCAGTTTCTGGGTGAAGTCGCCATTGCGTATGAGGTTGACTCCGCTCTCGGTTTCAAGGCGAACATTGTCAATATCGACCGTGGATTGAGGCGTCTCGTAATAGAGTGAGAGCTTGGTGGTCCTTTGGCTGTACCAGGGACTGGTGGAGAAATCTTTGGCGGAAACTATTGCTTCGAGGCTGCGCCAATGACCGAATTCCTTGCCCAAATTGAAAGACTGCCACATGCAGTTGTAGGCGGTCAACATCCATTTTTCGCATATGGGAACCGTGATCCTGGAGTCCGGGCGGCTTGGGCGCGCATCGAGTTTCAAATGGTATTTTTTCCCTGGCTCAATCGACACCCATTGCTCCAGGTAAATCGAATCACCGGCGCTCAAGCGCAAATAGCGGTTATTTGCCTCGGCTTCCAGCCTGTAGGTGCCAGACCTGGGATTTGAGACGCTTCGCCAGTAGCTCGTCTCAGGGAAACGCCCAAGTCCCATGCCGAAAATTGTGACGGCCCAACCGGAATCACGCATATTGATGGCATCTTCCCAATGCGACTGGCGAACCCCAAGATCGGCGTTGACAGTTGCCATGCGTGACTGGGCAAAATCACCCTCAAATATCGGTATCGCAACCAGCAACATGGCTCCTGTCATGCCCGCAAAAAAAAGACTGCGACGAACAAGGCGTTCTGCTTTGATCATTTGGGTTAGGAGCACGACACTAACAGCGACCGCAAAGGCCACGAATCCGTTTCGTGAAAACGTCACCATCAACGCATAGGTGGTGGCCAGCAAGAGCAGGAAGGAGGTCAGTCGCACCGCGCGGTGAGTCGTCCCAAGCATGAGAACAAGCAGGAAAGGTGTGGCTGCAGCTAGGAAGCATTCGACATAGGCACCCCCGGTGTGCATGGCCGAGAATGGGCCGGTGACGCGGTAGCTTCCAGAGAAATTCCATAATCCGCTAAATGCCACTCGCTCCCAAAGAATAACGGCCACGGTAAGCCCCAAGCCGATCGCCATGCCGAACCCAAACTGGCGGCGCGCGTCAATGCCATGCGCCGCAAGACGCTTCAGCAATCCATAGGCTGCCAATGCAAAGGCCACGCCTTTGATTATTCGCAGGGCGTTATAGGGGCTGTAATAGCTATTGAAAGAGTTTGCGTCTGGCAGATGAAACGGCAGCATGCCTCGCACTGCACTGACAGTGAAGCTCAGCACCACCAAGGTCACTGCCAAGCTGAAAGCAATATCGGTGCGCGACTTGGCAAGGGGCAGCGCCGGCACACGGCGGTAGGCGACCGCCAGGCTCACCACCACAAGTGCGTCAAATTCGTCGAAGAAGAAGCGACCGCTCCACGGCGCAAGGTCAAACACAGGCAAGGCGGCTGGAATCATTGCGAAAGACCAGGCGGGGCGCTGCCATACCAACGCAGCGCAGGCAACGAGCACCACGCCGACAAACACCGGAAAAACAGGAAAGGCAACCAACCAAAGCCCGGTTGCAGCGAGACACAGAGGCAGCCAAGGTCGAGGCGCCCGGATCGGCTCGGCCAGTCCGCACTGAAGCTGACTCAGGCGTTCAGAGAAGCGCAAGGTGAGCCAACTTGCCGCGCTCGCCAGCAGGATATTGGTCGGGTCCGGGTGCAAACCATCAATGAATAGCTTGCCGCTTTCGATGCCCAGCGCAAGAATGGATGCCACGACAGCGGCTCGGCCTGCTGAGCGTCGATGTGCCCATGCCAGCAGGGCCACCGGCGTGTAAGACATGGCAACCACCCCCAGGCTGAGCAGCGCCAACGCTTCGGTCGTGAAATAGTGGTAATAGAACGGCATGAATTTGACTTGCTGCAACTTCGCAATTGCGTCGTCCAGCCCATGCCAACGGGCGCCGAACCAGCCATTGAGCTCGAGCAATACCGTGAGATACGCCGCAGCCAGCGCAGGTGTGTAGCGCCGCAGAGTCAAGGCGAACTGCTCCGCAGTCCAAGGCGCGCCACCGCGACTCAGCGCCAAGCCGGCACAAACGCCGACCACTCGGGTCAGAACGGAGAGTCCTTGCGCGACGCCCGAGGCCATCAAAAATTGCAAGGTTTCAACAGTGCCACCCAACAACAGGCCAATGAGAACAGCTTGTCTGTAGCCGGCCAGTCCGAAGGCTGCGCGTCGTGCCAACAGGAGGCCAAAGGGCAAAGTCAACCCGACTTCCGCCAACAAGTGAAGCATCAACAGCATTGACCGGGGTGTATGACCTGCAAGCAGCCAACCCCAGCTGGTCGAATCAACCCGGGCAGCCAGTTCCGACCACGACACGACAAAGTCGTAAGGAAACAAGGCAAAAGCAAGGTACGCAAAGGCATAGCCTTCAAGCGCGAGCGCTGTCAGCCGCTGCGGCTTGCCTACCAAAGCGGTGATCATGGTGCTGAACCAAGGGGCATAGCGGGCCGACAACACCAAGCCGACCAGGCTGCCCAGACATTCGGCCAGGAGGTCGTTGAGAGAGACAGTTCTTTGCGGGAAGAATAATTGGGCAAACTCCACCGCCACGGCCAGCGCCATAGAGAAAACACCCGCGAAGACGAGCAAAGGGGCAAGTGGCAGGTCTATGAATCTTTTTCTCAGGACCTGCGCCGTGAGGAATCCAACCGGAACATAGAGCACACCGTTGGATATCCAGTCGGCCCGCGAATCAATGCCGAGCGCCAGAAAGGGGATGTTCCTGAACGCCAGAATTGCGTCGTCCCACGCGCGATCCACGTAGTGAAGTGGCACCAGGCTGCCATAAACCACAAACGACAAATAGAGCAGCAGGAGCCAGTTCTGTAGCTTGCTTGATTCCTGCTCGCGATCATCAGTATGGGTCATGGCAAGGCGTGGGTTCTGGATCGGCCCATGCTAACCAGAGAAAGCCCGACGCCAACACGCCAAAGACACCGCGTATGATTTTTCGCAAGTGATCGCATGCCTTGCCCCGGAAAATTGATCTAATGGCAGCGTTATCTTCTCGTTCAATCCATTGCGACCGTGTGTCCGCAAACAGTTTCCCCTTGAATCTTGGCTCCCCTCGGTTCTCCAATTCAGAGTTGGACGATCTGGCCAGGAGCCAGGGCTGCCTGGCTGCGTGGCGACACGCGGTGGCCCACAACGCCGACAGCGCCCTTGCGGGCGTGACTGGCGACTTTGCAGTGGCCTTTCATGAGCCCGGGGGCCGCACATTCATGGCGGTCGACCGCTTTGCAATCCGCTCGCTGTGCTACCGCGTGGACGCCGGGACCTTGCGCTTCGCGGCCCGGGCCGATGAACTCGCTGATGCTTCAACGGAGATTGACCCGCAGGCGATATTTGACTACCTCTACTTTCACGTCATCCCGTCGCCACGCACCATTTATAAAGGCATTTTTCGGCTGCCACCGGGCCACCGCGCGGTGTTCGAGAACGGTCAACTGACGGTAGCGCCCTACTGGACCGCGACCTTTGAAGTGCAGCAAGGCGCCTCCTTTGGCGACCTCAAAGATGAGTTCCGACACCTGCTGCAGGACGCCGTGGCCCGCCAGCTTGACGGCAGCAAGGCAGCCTGCTTTCTCAGCGGCGGCACCGACAGCTCAACCGTGGCCGGCATGGTGGCCCTGTCCAGTGGCCAGCCCGGCGCCACCTATTCCATCGGTTTTGACGAACAGGGCTATGACGAAATGGCGTTTGCCCGCCTCGCCGCCAAGCACTTCCAGACCCAGCACCATGAGTACTACGTGACCCCTGACGATCTAGTGCGCAGCATCCCGGCAGTGGCGGCCCACTACGACCAGCCCTTTGGCAACTCGTCCGCCCTGCCCGCCTACTACTGCGCCAAGATGGCGCACTCGGACGGTGTGAGCAAGCTGCTTGCTGGCGATGGCGGAGACGAACTCTTTGGCGGCAACACCCGCTATGCCAAACAGAAAGTATTTGGCTGGTACGACCATGTTCCCGCGCGGCTGAGAACGGGGCTGCTGGAGCCCGTGTCAAGGTCATCGGTCATGAAGCAGATTCCACTGCTGCGCAAGGGCGCCAGCTATGTGAACCAGGCCCAGGTTGCCATGCCCGATCGCATGATGACCTACAACTTGTTGTTTCGCTTGGGGGTAGAGTCCATGCTGACGCCCGAGCTGCTGGCACAGGTGGATCAGCAAGACCCCACCCGCCAACAAGTCAGGGTTTGGGCTCAGGCCCGCACCGACAACCTGGTCAACCGCATGCTGGCGTTTGACTGGCGCTACACGCTGGCCGACTGTGACCTGCCCAAGGTGGTGGGCACGACCGACCTGGCGGGCGTTGCGGTGGGCTTTCCGCTCCTGGACGACCGGTTGCTGGCCTTCTCGCAAAGGCTGCCGCCCAGCTACAAGCTCAAGGGCCTCAAACTGCGCTGGTTCTTCAAAGAGGCGCTGCGCGACTTTCTGCCTGCCGAGATCATTGCCAAGAAGAAGCAGGGCTTTGGCCTGCCATTTGGCGTGTGGGCCAACGCTCACCCTGCCCTCAAGGCACTGGCTGCCGACTCGCTCTACAACCTGGCCGGGCGTGGCGTGGTGCGAACTGATTTTGTCAAGAATCTCTTGGATCAACGGCTGTCTGAGCACCCGGGCTACTACGGCGAGATGGTGTGGATCCTGACGATGCTGGAACAGTGGTTGGCAGCCAAGGCGCCCCGCTTCAGTCTGACAAGCTGAAATACGCTATATTTTATGTAGCTACATATGTAGTATGCACGAGGGCTAGCGCCCCATTCTTCTTAAATTATCGTCCAATCGGAAAATACTCAATGCCCTGTGCGCGTACTGATTTCGGGTCATACAAATTGCGGCCGTCAAAAATCAGCGATGCCTTGAGTTGAGCTTTGAGGGCGTCAAAGTCCGGGCTGCGAAACTCCTTCCACTCGGTCACAATGACCAAGGCGTCGGCACCATCGAGCGCCTGCATGGGGGTTTCGGCGTAGCTCAGACGCGCCTCAGACCCAAAAATGCGCTTGGCTTCGGGCATGGCGGCCGGGTCATAGGCCGTGAGGGTGGCACCGGCAGCCAGCAAGTCGGCGACCAGCACCCGACTGGAGGCCTCGCGCATATCATCGGTCTGCGGCTTGAACGCCAGGCCCCACACGGCAAAGTGCTTGCCGCTCAGGTCATGGCCCAGGCGGGTCTTTATCTTGTGGCTCAGTACGTGCTTCTGGGCATCATTCGCGGCCTCGACCGCGACCAAGACTTTCAGCTCCATGCCGGCCTGGTCTGCCGCCGTCCTGATCAGGGCCTTGACGTCCTTGGGGAAGCACGAGCCTCCATAGCCGCAGCCGGGGTACAAGAAATCGTAACCAATGCGAGGGTCCGAGCCAATGCCTTGGCGCACCATCTCAATGTCGGCCCCCAGCTTTTCGGCCAGATTGGCCAACTCGTTCATGAAGCTGATACGGGTGGCGAGCATGGCATTGGCCGCATACTTGGTCAGCTCTGCGCTGCGCACGTCAGTGACAATCAGTCGCTCGCGGTTGCGCTGAAAGGGTGCGTACAGCGCCCGCATCAAGTACACCGCCTGCTCGTTGTCGGCCCCCACCACGATGCGGTCGGGCCGCATGAAGTCTTCCACCGCCGCACCTTCCTTCAGGAATTCCGGGTTGGAAACCACAGCGTAAGGAGTTTCAACGCCGCGTTGACGCAGCTCACCGGCAATGGCTTCGCGCACCTTGTCGGCTGTACCCACGGGCACCGTGCTTTTATTGACCACCAGCTTGTAGTCCGTCATCAAGCGCCCGATGTTGCGGGCCGCCACCATCACGTGCTGCAGGTCGGCAGCGCCATCCTCGTCCGGCGGTGTCCCGACGGCAATAAACTGGATGGTGCCGTGCTGCACGGTGCGCTCCACGTTGGTGGTGAAATGCAGCCGCCCGGCCGCTACATTGCGCTGCACCAGTGCTTGCAAGGCTGGCTCATAGATCGGAATCCGCCCCTCTTCAAGCAGGCGGACCTTCTCGCCATCGACATCCAGGCACATCACATCATTGCCAACATCGGCCAGGCAGGCGCCACTGACCAAGCCAACGTAACCAGTTCCAACCACGGTGATCTTCATTGTTTTCCCTGAAATTTAGGTTCTGTCAATCAAGCGCTGCGTAGATTGGCGAGCATGCGCGCGCCAAAGCGCCATCGGGTCGTATCCCAAGGCGTAAAGCGCCGAATCTGGAACAGGTCATCCCCCACGGCGCAGGCACCCCAACGGGTGCTGACGGCAGCATCAAAATCCAGATCACGCACCAGGTCCACGCTGCGGCGCGTGTAGTCCTCGCCCGGCTTGCCATTGGGGTAGGCAAACAGGCTGACGCGCTCATCGAGCAATTGCTCCAGGAATTGCTTGCCTGCCTGAATCTCGTCGCGCGCCTGCTCATCGGTGAGCCGCGCCAGGATGGGATGGGAGACCGTGTGTGCGCCAATTTGCATACCCGCGTGGTACATGGCCCGGACCTCGTGCGAACTCATCATCAGGTCATGGGGTAGCGCCACCTGCGCCAGCAGAGCAATCTTCTCCGTTATGGCAACCCGCTGCGGGGCGGGCCGGTACTTGATCTGATCGATAAGGGCAATAATAACTGCCTGGCGCTCTTGGACACCCGCCAGCGCATGACAGCCCAGGCCCAGGTCCGACAGGTCAAGAACCGGGCGTTTGCAGGCACGGATCGACTCAATGATGCTGTCGTTCCACATCCGACCCCCGTCAAGAAAGCCGGTAGCAATGAAAAACGTGGCACTCAGGCCATGGCGCCGCAGTATCGGCAAAGCGACACGGTAGTTGTCGGCGTAGCCGTCATCGAAGGTCAAGCAGGCCGCACGCGCCGGCAGCGTACCAGCCTTCAGCTGCGCAGCGGCCTGATCCAGCGGCAGCACGTTAAACCACGCCGCTAGCCAGTCACATAGGCCATCAAAACGCCGGGCATGCATTTCATCCGGAAAAAGCGCGTCGGGCTCAGGCAACACGCGGTGAAAGATCAGCACCGACAAGCGGGCTCGGGCACCACCGGGCGACAGGCATTGAAGCACGGGCTTGAGTAGCATCAGGCAATGCCCGCCTTGGCCCTCTTGGGCACCTCGGCTGCTTGTTTCAGCTGCGCCTCTTGCGCCTCTCGAACCCACTCCTTACCGTCCATCCACCGGCAACCCAGCACGACCAGAACCAGCATGTTGTAGGGTAAATCGTAATACGACAAGCTCAGAAAAGCACCGCCCACCGCATAGCCCGCCAGACTGACCTGACACATGGCGCCCAGGTGCGACAGCCATTGGGTTTGCGGCAATTGCCGCCCTTCAAGGCGCAAGCGCCCGGCAGAGCGCCAGACAAAAACCCATAACAACAGAAACAGAAAGAGACCAATGAAACCGTGTTCGCCCAGCACCATGAAATAAATGCTGTGGGCGGCATGCACATCGGTCGGATTAGGTGCGTAGCGCGCAAACAGGTCTGGCATATAGACCATGAAACCGCCGCCAAACAAGTTGGCCTTGGCCAGGTTCCAGGCCATCCACCAGGCATTGATGCGCCCCGTGGCCGAGGTGTCGTCCTGATAATCACCGATCGTCTCCATGCGACTCCACCAACTCTCGGGCATGAAAGAAAGCAGAACAATACCCACGCCTAGCATAAAAACCAGCCCGCGTGCTTTTTTGTCACTGCGCCACCACAAGACGCCAGCCATCGCCACAATGGCGAGCAACGCCCCACGCGACTGACTCCCCAGCGCTGCCGCCGCACACAGCAACATCGCCAGCATGAGCCCGCGCTTGATCCAGATCGACTCCGTGGTGAGTTGCAGAAAGCGCATGAAGGGAATGATCATCACGATGGCCAACGCAACCTCATTGTTGCCCCCGATGTAGGTTCCGGTTGGCCCCCAGACTCGATAAGTGCCACCCGTGGCCAGCGTAAACAAGCCACCCTTGACGCCAAGAAAGCCGATCGATACGGCCAAAAGCCAGACCAGCCAGGTGATGTGCTTCCTGGAAGAGAGAACCACCATGGCTACCAGCACCATCAGGTCAATCTTCATCACCCTCTTCCACAAGTCAAAGCTTTCATCGAAGTAAAAAGAAAAGGGCAAGGTGATACACATCCACAACATGAACAGCATCAGGACGGCGGTTTCGCGTGTCACAAAGAACTCGCGCCGGTCCCGGGTGAACAAGACACCCAGCAAGGTGGCGGCCGCAATGGTCGCCGCCACGGGCATGTTGTTCAAATTCCAGCTGTAGGCATGCGGGTTCATGATGCTGATCCAGGTCCAGCCCAAGACGCCGACCCAGGGATGCAACAAACCATAGCCAGAAAGGGCAAGAATGATCGAACCCAAAAGGTAGTCACGCATGGAGCGCCTCCGTGCTTTCCATTGAAATTTTTTGGAACAAGGCGAGCTGCGCATTGGTGGTGCTCTGCCAGCTGAAGTTTTCAGCATAGGAACGAACCTGCGCGCGGTCCGGGTAAGACGCCAGCAAAGCGCCGATGGCCTGCGCAAACGCGCCAGCGTCACGCTGATCCACCAGTTTCCCGGCCACAGGGTGCGCCACCACTTCAGGCGTGCCCCAGATGCGGGCGGCCACTACGGGCGTCCCACAGGCCATGGCCTCAAGCAGCACATTGGCCCAGCCCTCACGGCTTGACGCCAGAATCAGGACGTCAGCTGCGCTGTACCAGCGAAACAACTCCACGTTGGGCAGCGCACCCGTGAAAGTGACCCGATCCTGCACGCCCAGTCGCAGGCACAGGTCGCCCAGCCGGGCACGCTCTTGGCCGTCGCCCACGATGACCAGACGCGCTTGCGGGTGCGACGGCAACAGTTGGGCCAGGGCGTCAATCGCAATGTGGTGCCCTTTGCGCTCGACCAGATAGCCTACGGAGAGCAGTAGTGGCGAGCCACTCAAACCCAACTCGGCCCGCACGGTGTCTTGCGCTAAGGGTCGAAACCGCCACAAATCGACCCCGTTGCGCATGACGTGCAAGCGGTCCTGTGGAATTTTCCAGGCGCGCAGAACATCGACCAGCGCAGCGCAAACTCCAACCGAAGCCGCCGCGCGGGACGCCGTCCATTGCATCATCCATCTTGGCAGGGTGTACTTCGGGATCAGGTTCAGGTCCGTGCCACGCGCTGTGACGGTGAAGGGCTTGTTGAAGTGTCGCGCCAGCAAAGCCGCCGCCACGCCGTCGGGGTAGTAGTAGTGCGCGTCAATGGCATCGAACTCATAACCCTCGTCAAGCAACTGCTGCAGTGCCGACATCGCCCCCCATGCCATGCTTAGCGGCGCCAGGGTCATGCCCACCTTGGGCGGCAAGAGATAGCGCGGATGCAGCACGTCAATGCCGTTATGGGTCTCACGCCTGGGCGTTCTGGCCATGCGCGCGTAATCACCATAGCGCGGGTCAGTGGAAAAGAACCACGGCACTGGTGCCACGACACGAACCTCGACCTTGCCGCTGCTCAGGAGCTCACGCAGCCGCGTTTCAACAAAGATGCCATGACCCGGGCGCACGCTACTGGGATACAGGGTCGAGAAGGTCAGCAGGCGAATCATTCTGGCACTCACAGCGGATTCTTTGGGATCACTTCGGCGTCGTGCGCTGAGAGCTCGTCAGCAGCACGGACATATTCAAACAGCTTCACCACTTTGCGGGCATGCTGGCGCCACGTGAGTTGCCTGCGCGAGATCAATTGTTGCGCAGCAGCCCCCATTCTCAAACGCAACACCTTGTCCTGGCAAAAGGCGTCCAGTGCCCTTTCAAGCGCGGAGTCATCCAGCGGGTCGTACAACAACGCATCTACGCCAGGGTTCAATATCTCGTGATGGTTAGCCTGGTCAGGCGCCACAATGGCTTTACCCAGGGCCAGATACTCAAACAGGCATAGTGGCGAGGCATAGGGCACCAGCGCCGTTTGCAGGGCGATGTCAAACGCCACTGACAATGCCGGAACCTGCTCGCGCGGCACCGCACCGGTAAATGTGAGCCGGTCGGCTACGCCAAGCCGGACTGCACAGGCCTCAATGCCCGAGCGCGCCGGCCCGTCCCCAATCACCAGCAAATGGACATTGTGCTGGGCGGCAGTGTGCGCGATCCAGACCATGATGCGGTCAAGCCGGTCCCATTCGCGCACAAATCCGGTAAAACCGATCACCAGCCGTCCCTCTAATCCCAGCTTCTGTTTAGCCTGCGCTGGCGAAGGCAAATCCTTGTATTGGTCTTCATTGATACCGTTCGGAATCACCCGAATGCGCGCCGAGTCAATGCCCTGGGACACCATGTAGTCAGCCAGCACCTGCGTCACCGGCACAAGCACGTCGGCGTGTTGCCAGACGTAGCGCTCGGCCCAATCGGCCAGTCGCGGCCAGGACAGCCCGCCATACTGCCGCCGCTCTTGCGCCATGGGTGCATTGACCTCCAGGATCAAAGGCAGGCCAAAGCGCTTCTTGGCCCAGACGCCCGCCAGCAGGTAGAGGTTGTAGCGCTCGTAAATGCCATCAGGCCTGTCCTGCCGGATTGCTGCGCAGAGTTTCTGATAGGCCAGAACGGAGTACGCCAACTCCGCCAATTCGTAGATTTTCCTGGGCATCCTGGCCTTGAGCTGCCCAACCCACCCGGGGCTGCCGCCAGACTGGTTTTGACCCGCAACCTGCGGCGAGCTCACTCGCACCTCATGACCATGGGCACGTAGCCCAGCGATCATTTCGTCGATATGGGTCGACTGACCGTCGCGCGACGCCGTGCGGTGGTGGTAGAGAATCTTCATGGGCTCAAGCGGCGGCAGTCTGCGCAAGGCCTGCGCCGCAGGTGTTGCGCAGAAACGCGTCGTACATTAGCAAGGTCCAGAGCGGCGTACTGTGATCACGTGCACCGCGCTCGTGTTGTTCAATCATCTGGCGTATCGTGGCGTGGTCAAACCAGCCTGAGTCAGCCAACGGTCCATCCAGCAGTGCGCCGCGCACACGCTGGCGCAGCGGTCCGCGAAACCAATTTGCCAGCGGCACGGCAAAACCCATCTTGGGTCGGTACATGATGTCATGAGGCAAACGCGGCTCCATCGCTTTTTTCAACAAGAACTTGCTCTCGCCCCCTCTTATCTTTAGAGACGACGGCAGTGTTGCCAACCACTCGACCAGTTCGTGATCCATCAAGGGCTCGCGTACTTCGAGCGAATGGGCCATGCTGGCGCGGTCTACCTTGGTGTTGATGTCGCCCACCAGATAGGTGTGCATGTCAATGTACTGAATCAAGGCCAAAGGGTCCTCGGTGTCAGCTCTTGCCGCGTGCTGAGAAAATACCTCGCGCGCGTTGTACCCACCTAGCGCCGACTTGAATGTGCTGCTGTACAACTGAGCACGGTCCACATCGCGTATCAGCGACATGCTGTGGAAATAGGCTTCCACCGAATTGCGTGCCAGCGCCTCGAAGGTGGTCTTGCCGCGCAAGACGCGAGGCGCCCAGTCAGCCTTCGGGTAGAGCTGCCCCAGGGTTCCGAAGAGCGGGCGACGCAGGCCGAGCGGCAAAGCGGCGCGCATGCGCTCCTCCATCAAATGAAGCTTGTAGCGGCGATAGCCGCCAAAGGTCTCGTCTCCTCCGTCCCCCGACAGCGCCACCGTGACATGCTTGCGCGCCAACTGGCAGACACGGTAGGTGGGTATGGCCGAGCTGTCAGCATAAGGCTCGTCATACAGCCGCGCCAAGGTGTCGATCAAATCAAAATCATCGCTTTGCACGGTCTCAACACTATGTCGGGTGCGATAGCGATCAGCCACGGTCTGGGCGAAGCCCGCTTCATTGAATGCCGGGTCTTCAAAGGCAATGGAGCAGGTATTGACCGGCTCGTTTGACAACCCAGCCATCACTGCAACCACCGCGCTGGAGTCCACCCCACCCGACAAAAAGGCGCCCAGCGGAACTTCGGAAATCATGCGCAGTCGTATGGACTCCTGCAGCTTCTCGGCCAATTGTTCGCACGCTTGCGTGTCGCTGATTTTTGCATCCAGGCTGAAGCACACATCCCAATACGCGCGCGGTTCACCGCTGCGCTCGCCACGGCGCAGTAGCAACGTGTGGGCCGGCGGCAATTTCTTGGCCTGCTTGAAGATCGTGCGTGGCTCGGCTACATAACCGAGCGCAAAATATTCTTCCACTGCCAGCGGATCGAGGTCGCGTCGCAAACCCCCGTGCGCCAGCATCGACTTGAGTTCAGAGCCAAACAGCAGCATGCCGTCGTCCAGCAACGCGTAGTACAGCGGCTTGACGCCCAGCCGGTCACGCGCCATGAAAAATGTCTGCTGGTTGCGATCCCACAGCGCAAAAGCAAACATGCCCCGAAAGCGTTTGACGCAATTGACGCCCCAGGACTCCCAGGCGTGGACGATCACTTCGGTGTCACTGCGGGTGTGAAATACATGGCCGAGCGCCTGAAGTTCGGGGATCAGTTGCTGGTAGTTGTAGATTTCACCGTTGAACACCACCACCACGGAGCCATCTTCATTGAACAGCGGCTGCTGGCCGGTGGCGATGTCAATGATGGCCAGGCGCCGGTGACCCAGGCCCAGGCCAGGCTCCAGGTGCAAGCGGCCCTCGTCGGGACCACGGTGCAACTGCGAGTCATTCATGCGCTGCAACACGGTGCGGTCGATAGCCCGGCCGCCGCGGGTGTCAAAAATGCCGGTAATGCCACACATGATGTTTATTGATGTTGCAGTGTTGCAGACACAGGACCGCGCCGACTTAACTGCTGGTCATAGAGCGACTGGTAGGTCGACACCATCGCCTGCATGCTGAAATTGGACTGCACGCGCTGGCGACCCGCTTGCCCCATGTTGCGCGCCCGCTGCGGATTGGAGGCCAACTCCACCAGCCGGTAGGCCATGCCCTGCGGATTGGCCGCAGACACGATCAGGCCGGTCTTGCCCTGTACCACGAGGTCGGCATTGCCACCCACCGCGGTCGCGACCACCGGTAGCGCACTGGCCATGGCCTCCAGGATGGAGTTGGAGATGCCTTCAGACAAGGACGGCAGGGCAAAGGCGTGCAACCCGCGCAGGATTTCAGCCACATCGCCGCGTTCGCCGGGCAGCCAGGCCATATGCGCTAAGCCAGCCTGCGCCAGCACCGCCAGGGCCTGAGCCCTCAATGGCCCGTCCCCCACCATCACCAGACGCACGCGCTGCTGCAAGTCGGGGGCCAGGCTCAAAGCCTGCACAAAAGCATGGGCCAACATCACTTGATCCTTCACGGCCTGCATGCGCCCGACCGTGCCCACTAGCCAATGTTGCTGCGGGTCAAACGGGCAGTTCGCTATCGCAACCGGGCCATCCGGCGCCGCATGAAAGTGGGCAGTATCGACGCCGTTGCAGGCCTGGGTAATGGCTGATTTTGAAACATGCACCTTGTCCATCAGGTAGTCGGCCAGATCCCGCGACAGCGCTGTGTAATGATGAACAAAGGGCTTGTAGAAACGGCGCTGGCGCTGATAGTGACGGTTATTGCCCTCCAGATCACCCATATCGCGGCCGTGTTCGCCATGAATGCGTACCGGCACGCCGGCGGCCCAGGCTGGGGCCTGCACCTCCAACGCAGCGAGGTTGCGGCTGTGCACAATGGCGGGGCGCAGTTGCCGCAATAACTTGAACAATCGTGCGTATTGCCAAAACCCTTGACCAGGTGGTTTTTTCAGGGCAATGAATTCAACATCCTGGCGCTGAACGCGTTGCTTGAAGTCGGTGATTTCTGTGAGCGCCAGCACCGCGTGCCGATACGCACCCGCGGGCATGTGGTTGATGAGGTTGACAATACCGTTCTCCAGCCCGCCGATGTCAAAGCGATACATCACATGCAGCACCAGGGGACGCGAATCAGCTTGCATGTTCAGACTCCCAGTCGCACTCACAAACGCCATAGCCTGTAACCGGCCGCTTCAATTGCACCCCGATCAAAAGCGGCTTTGACATCAATGAACGCGCCGCCCTTGACCAGCTTCTTGCCAAAGTCTTCGACCGTCAACCCAGCATACTCACTGTGCGCAACCGCAGCCACAATGGCATCGGCGCGGGGCAGTTCGGCCCAGCGCAACAATGGAACACCGTATTCATGCATGGCTTCGGCCGCATCGGCGCGCGGGTCAGTCACATAGACCTCAACACCATAGGACTTGAGCTCGTGAATGATGTCAACCACTTTGGAGTTGCGCAGATCGCTGCAGTTCTCTTTGAAGGTGAGCCCCAGGATGTTGACTTTGGCGCCTTTGATGTAGCTGTCGGCCGCAATCATCTGTTTGATGGTCTGCTCCGCGATGAATTTGCCCATGCCGTCATTGATGCGACGGCCCGCCAATATGACCTGCGGGTTGTAGCCCAGCATCTCGGCCTTGTGCGTCAAGTAGTAGGGGTCGACTCCGATGCAATGCCCGCCCACCAGACCAGGTTGAAATTTCAAAAAATTCCACTTGGTGCCTGCAGCAGCCAACACCTCGGTGGTGTCGATGCCCAGTTTGTCGAAGATGATGGACAGCTCGTTCATCAGGGAAATATTCAGGTCGCGCTGGGTGTTCTCGATCACTTTGGCGGCTTCCGCGGCCTTGATGCTGGACGCACGATGCACGCCCGGCAGGATGATGGTTTGGTACAACTCGGCGACTTTTTCGAGGGTTTCAGGGCAATCCCCAGAGACGATCTTTAAAATCTTTGTGAGAGTGTGTTCTTTGTCGCCAGGGTTGATCCGCTCCGGCGAGTAGCCAACAAAGAAGTCTTTTTTCCAGGTCAAGCCAGACGTCCGCTCCAGCACTGGAATGCAGACCTCTTCGGTGGCGCCCGGGTAGACCGTCGACTCGTAGACGACGATCGCGTCTTTCTTCATGTTCGCGCCCACGCTGGCGCTGGCGCCGATGAGAGGGCGAAAATCCGGAATATGGGCACTGTCCACCGGTGTTGGCACGGCGACCACGATGATGTCGGCCTGCGCCAGAAGGCTGGGGTCAGCGGTGTACTCGGCCTGGCTTGATGCCTGCATTTCTTCGTCTGAGAGTTCACGCGAGGGATCAATCCCTCTGAGACAGGAAGCCACTTTGGCCTCGGAAATGTCAAACCCGATGGTCCGAAAATGCTTGCCGAACTCAACCACAAGCGGTAAGCCCACATACCCCAAACCAATCACGGCAATCACACTCATCACGAAACCTCCATGGCATTCATCGATTAAAGAAAGTCTTTTTTTGTTCGGCTGATCAGTTGGCCTTTTGCGCTGCCAACAACAAGGCATTGATGCTCGGGTAATTGGCTGTCAAAAACGATTCCAATAGCGGCACTGTGCCCCCGGCTTGCTCTTTGGGTGCGTAGATCACGATGACGGCACCGTCGTCGCCATGTCCGGTCAAACGATAGAACGCGCTGTAAGCCTTGGCCAGGTAGTCGCTGGCGGTCAGGGTTCCGTTGATCCAATAAATGTGCCAGACCAGCATTCGGTTCTCGGGCGCTGATCGGTCGCTGGCGCTGCCACGCAACTCATCAGTTCGGAACTCGTGACTCTTTTGCCCCGGCAATTCAATCGAGCGCCTGCCACTTGCCACCCGAGCCCATTTCGGGTCATCGCTGCGCACCAATACATTATTGGAGCTGACCAGTTTCTCGCTGTAATTTTGGTGGCGGTAATAGGCCAGGTACAGGCCCACCGCTTCACCATGATTGACATAGCTCGCGTTCATTTCAGCTAACGGATTTTGAAAGGCCGGCTTGAATGGCGGCAGCAGCGGACTCGTGACTTTCCAGTCTGACGCCAGCGCCGCCGGCGCCAGCAGTGGCACCGCAACTGCCTGCGGGCCGGACTCAAAGACCCACAGAGCCACATGCGGCACCGCCATCAATGCAGCAAAGCCGGCGGTGGCAGCCCACAGCCTGGGTGCAGTCATCGCCGGCTTGTTGTCAGCGGCGGGCAGGCCAAGGTTACTGACCTCTGGAACGGTCTGCGTCCAGCGCGCACCTATGAAGAACATCAGCATCATCACGACACCAAAAAAGAGCCAGCCGTAAATCAGGTGATCGACGCCAGCGGCGAGTGCGTTACCCGACAAATGCCCCAACATGACAATCATGTAAGCGCGCATCCAGTTGGCAACAATGGGCACCAGCAATGAGACGGTCACGAACAGGACACGACGCTGGGTCGACTGGTAATTCAGGTAAGCGTAGAGGGAGCCAACAGTCAACGAGGCAATCAGGTAGCGCACGCCACTGCAAGCCTCGACGACCGACCAATGGCCTGATGGGATGACAAACTGCAGCCCCTCGCGGTAGACCGGAACGCCACTCAAACGCAGGGCTAACACCGTGAAATTGGCAGTCCACTCCATCAACTGCGGCATCAGAAACTCTCCAATCGGAACCGCAAAGAAGAGAAATCCCAAGGGAAATAAAATCAGGCGCGCGACGGGCCACCCCAGGACGGCCGGCACCGCAAGAACCAGCAGCGCGACAAAGGCCAGTTGTGTCAACACATTGACCGCTGCCAACTCCCCCAGCAACCAAGTCAGGGCCGCGGCTGCGACGAACACCAGCATGGCAGGCATCGCGCGTGGGACCTCGATCCTGATCAATAAGCGTTGCCGCCAGATCAGCCACAACACTATCGGCGGCACCAGGAAGGCGTGCGCAAAGGTATCAGACCGGTTCCAGATCGTCACCATGGCCGAGCCCGTATCGCGGTACAGCAAAAGCGTCCAGAACAAGAGCAGGCCCAGGGCCGAAAGCGCATGCCGCCAGGGCTGGCTCATCTCGGAGCGTCTGGCGCTGATGTAATGCGTGACCACCGCGTTCATAGCGTCTCCCGCTCAGGCTGAGCGATGTTCAGATAGCGATCAATGCCGCAG
This sequence comes from Burkholderiales bacterium, assembly GCA_038215405.1. Lineage (GTDB taxonomy): Bacteria > Pseudomonadota > Gammaproteobacteria > Burkholderiales > Burkholderiaceae_C > Rhodoferax. The sequence goes on along the minus strand of JBBQQX010000008.1, from coordinate 14,904 downwards.
AGGTGCGCGGCCCAGCTGTAGCTCTGCAGCACGCGCAGCCGCGCCAATTGGCCCATGACGGCAGCCCGAGCGGGCGCCTTCAGCAGGCCGTCGAGCTCGCGCACAAAGCCCTTGACGCCTGAGGCACAGACCAGTTCTTCGCCACCGGCATTGATCGCCTGTGCACAGGTATGGGAAGCCACTACCGGCCGACCCATCGCCATCGCCTCCAGAATCTTGTTCTGCAGTCCACGCGCCACCCGCAAGGGCGCCACCACCACCGCGGCATACTGTAAATAAGGCCGAACATCGGGCACGGTGCCCGTGACCACGACGGACTCAGACACCAGGGACAAGACCGACGGCGGCGGGTTGCGCCCCACAATATAGAAGCGCACAGTTGGCCAGGAGCGTCGCAGATGCGGCAATATGTCGCGCGCAAACCAGGTCACTGCATCGACATTGGGCCAGTAGTCCATGGCGCCAGTGAACACCACGGGGATCTGCGCCGGCGGGTCAGACCGCCCGGTAAAGGGTGAAAGGCGGGCCGCGTCGGGTGAGAAGTAGTCGGTATCGACGCCGTTGCTCAGGGCGACGACCGAATCGACGCACTCTGGTGCCATTTTCTGGAACATGGCAACTTCGCTTTCAGTGACAAAGAATGATTTCTCCGATCGGGCTGCCACCGCACGCTCAAAAGCACGCAGCCGCTCGCCCTCGCGCCAATACAACCATGACAGTGGCCAGTGGTGGCTGGCGGCGTACTGCGTCCATTTGGCTGAATCAACATCAACGAAGTCGACCAGCATCGGGGGTCTGGTAACGCCGGGTCGGGCCTGCACATACTGCGCCATGACGGAAGAGAAAACCACTGTCGCATCAATCGCGTGTTGCGCCAGGGTCTGGTTGACCCAAGCCTGCAAGCCGGCATCCTGGTAGTAACGCAGGCTCAAGGGCTCCCGATTCATCAGAGCAGACAGGCTGCGCAGCTTCGCCAACCGGGGGTGAAGCCGCGCCACATGCAAATCCGGGCACATCTTTCGCACCGTCTCGACATAGGCCTCGTCCTGCGGATCATCCACGAAAGTGCCCAGAAAGACACGGTGCCCGGCGGTCAGATGTTTGAGCAAATGATAGGAACGAACCTTGTCGCCCTTGTTGGGCGGATAGGGAAGCCGGTGAACCAGGTAAAGCAAGTTAGCCATGCTGAATTCAGCCCAGGTTGCGCACAACGAGTGGGCCCAACCAGTTGGCGACCATCAGGGGCAGGCGGCGCCAGGTGGCGATCAGCAGCTTGTACTTGGCATTGGACGGGTTGTTTTGGGGCACGTCAGCGCGTTTGTAAAGGCAATATTCATAGTGCAGGGGTGTTGGCTCAAAGCCCCAGTTCTTTTTGAAGGCGTAGGAGCCGCTGCCCTGCTTGCTGCGGCCGTAGTCAAACACCTTGAGACCGCGCGCGCAGGCGCGGCGCATCAGTTCCCAGTACTTGAAATCGTTGGCCGCAAATTCGCGTGCGGGCTCAAAGTCGCCCGCGTAGTAAGGCAGGACCTCGCCCCGAAAATAGAAACTCAGCACGCTGCTCAGCGCCCTGCCCTCGGGGCTACTTACCGTCAGCACCTCGCAGTCGGCGCCGAACTCGGCCAGCAGGGCCTGGAAATAGCGCTTGGGCAGTGCTGGAGTGCCATGGCGGCGCACGTTGTCGGCGTAAAGGGCGAAGAATCGCTCCGCATCCGGGTCTATGCTGCTCACCAGACCATTTTTGATACCCTTGCGCACCATGGCGCGCTGCTTGCGCGGAATGGCCAGCAGATTGGCCTCTTCCTGCGCCAGAATTTCCTTGCGGAACGTGACATACAGGTCTTGCCTGGGCCAGTCCGCATGGCGCGAATTCATGTTGCGCCATTCCAGATGCGAGACGCCCAGGCGCTGGGCAAGCCGTTGGGCTTCCTGCTCCAGGGCCACGGCCACTTCCTCGTTGGCAGCAGCCACGCCCCCATAGACAGCGAACGGCAAGCCTGACAAGGAATTGCCAAACAGCCAGCTGTTGACGTGGCCCAGCGGCAGCACACCCAAGATGCAATCATCCACCTCGGCGTAGAGAAAATAGGTGTCATGCCGAAAGATATCGCGCACGATCTTCTGCCAGCCAGCGCGATGGAAAAATGTGGCCTGCGGGCATGCCATGACAAAGGCATCCCAGCGCCGAGCCGTGGCAATGTCTATGGGCAAGAGGCGCTTGATGTTCAACATGGCTGCTCAGACGTCGTTCGCTGGTTGCGCGAACCGGTCCAGGAATATTTGATCCATTCGTCCCCACTTGAAATCACCCAGGAGTTGATTCAAGCGTGCTTCCATGCGGTCAATATTGAAGTAATGGCGAAAGCGCGTCTTGCTGCTGATACCTTCAATGCGCGGTTGTCCAGGGTCAATCTCCCACGGATGAAAATAGAAGACGCCTGACTGGTTCTCATGGCCGTTGACGCGGCTGAGCATCCAGCGCGACCAGGCATAGGGCAGCAGGCGGAAGTAGCCCCCGCCACTGGACGGCAAGTTGCGGTTGAACAGTCGCAAGGTGGTGATCGGGATTTCCATCAACCCGGGACGAACCTCATAGGCGAAGCGCGGCGCGTCCGGCATGCCGTAGTGGTCGTGCCGAATTGGGTAGACGCTGGAACTGTAGCGGTAGCCAGCCCGCGCCAGGCAGTCAAAGGCCCAGAGATTACCGCTGCCAATGGAGAAGCTGGGTGCGCGATAACCCGTGACTTCGCAGTCAACCAGGTCTTCCAGAATGATCTTGGCCAGTTGAATATCGGAATAAAAAGCCGCCTCGGTCTGATCGCTGGCACGCTCGTGGCCATAGCCATGACTGGCCAATTCATGCCCTTCGCGCACAATGTGCCGCACCAACTCGGGATAGCGTTCTGCGATCCAGCCGAGTGTAAAAAAAGTCGCCTTAGTATCGGTGTCGGCAAGCATTTCCAGAATGCAATCGACATTGCGCTCCACTCGGCATTCGCGCAAGCTCCACTCGGAGCGGGCAATGTACGGCGCAAAGGCCGAGACCTGAAAGTAGTCTTCCACATCAATGGTCAAGGCATTGGTGACGGGGGCCAATGAACGAGCGACTTTCATAGGATCGCTGACCTCGAAGCCATGTCTGCTTGCCGCTGCATCAACCAAGGGTACATGTCGGCGGCGATCCGCTGTGCCGCCTGCCCGTCCCAGAGTTCGGGCAGACGGCCACGCTTGCCATTGCCCGACAAAATGGCGTCGACGGCACCCAGAATGGCTTCTCGACTGCACCCGACGAGCGTGTTGGTGCCCTGCTCCACGGTGATCGGACGCTCGGTGTTTTCACGCAGCGTCAGGCACGGAACTCCCATCGCCGTGGTTTCTTCCTGCAGACCGCCGGAGTCAGTCAGCACCACGGTGGCTTCGGCCATCAGCCCCAGCATTTCAAGGTAGCCCTGTGGCGGCAACAGGGCCATGCGCGCGGTATCAATCAAGTCCATCAAGCCAAAGCGCTCAATGTTGCTGCGCGTGCGCGGATGCAGCACAAACACCAAGGGCAAGCGCAAGGCGACCTCGCCCAAGACGCCCAGCAAGGCGCGCAAGGCCTCAGGTTGATCGACGTTGGAGGGCCGGTGCAAGGTCACCAGACCCAAACCCAGACCCACAGAATGCCGCAGGAACTCCGGGTCGATATGGCACGCTTGCAGCGTGGCGCGCGCATCGCGGGCGCTGGCCCGGCCATAGAACACCGAGTCAATCATGACATTGCCAGCAAAGCACACCTGGCTTGCCGCTATGCCCTCGCGCACTAGGTTGTCTTGGGCCGTGCGTTCTGTGGTGTAGAGCCGGTCAGCAATCTGGTCGGTCAATATGCGGTTGATTTCTTCCGGCATGGCACGGTCATAGCTGCGCAGCCCAGCCTCGATATGAACCACGGGCACGCCTTTCTTAACCGCCACCAAGGCGCAAGCCAGCGTGGAATTCACGTCGCCAACGACCGCCACGCAGGAGGGTTGGCAGGCGTCCACAACAGGTTCAAAGCGGCGCATGACCTCCGCCGTCTGCGCAGCGTGTGTGCCCGACCCGACTTCGAGATTGACATCCGGAGCGGGCAAGCGCAAGTCTTCGAACAGGCGCTGGCTCATGTCCTTGTCGTAATGCTGGCCGGTGTGCACCAGCAGCACCGGCAGCGCTGGCACATGTGCCGCCATGGCCCGCAAGATCGGCGCCATCTTCATGAAGTTGGGGCGCGCGCCGACAACGCAGATCACCGGCCGCAAATCACCATCTGCTGCTAGTCGCGGCGTCGGCCCATTCATGACGAGGTCTCCTGGCTTGACTTTCGTGCTGCCAAAATCATTTTTTGCAACATGGCAAGCACTTCAAGGTTGATTCGCTCGATGCGCAGCATGCTCAGTTCAAGCCGGCGCAAGCGGCCATCGTATTGCTCGGCGCCCAAGCCTTCAATCTGACTGCACAAAGCCCCTGTCAAGGCCGATGATAGCTGCAGTCTGGTGGCGGCGCAGTCGTCAGACTGCACTCCAGTGTCATCGGCCCCCGCTGCTGCTGGAACGACGCCGTTGGCCGAGACGGCCGATTCATCGTGGAGCTCATTGACCACTTCGTTGACGTCGTCTGCACCAAAAGCGTCCTTGCTGCCCAGAAAGCCAAGCAACAAGAGACGGTCACAGGTCAAATTAATTCGCCGTGGAATGCCCCCGGATGCCTTGAAGATAGCCTCGAACGCAGCGTCGGCAAAGCTAGGTCGGCCGTTGGCGCCAGCACACTTCAAGCGATGCTCGACGTAACCACGTGTCTCCTCTTTGTCTAGCGGACCAATGTGGCAAGTGGCGGTGACGCGCTGCCTGAGCTGCTGCATGGTGGGGCTCTGCAGGATCGCGCGGAACTCGGGCTGGCCGACCAGAAATGTCTGCAGCAAGGCTTGTTGACCAAACTGAAAGTTCGACAACATGCGCAACTCTTCGACCGCCTTGGCCGTCAGGTTTTGCGCCTCGTCAACGATCAACAGGCAGCGCCGGCCCTGACTGGTTTGATTGACGAGGTAGGCTTCCAACGCCATCAATACATCGGCCTTGGACACATCTTTAACCCGCACGCCAAAGGCCGCGCCGACCATGCGCAAGGTATCCTCTGCATCGAGTTGTGTGGTGACCAGGTTGGCAGCCACCACCTTGTCAGGGTCCAGGCTGGCGAGCAGGCCGCGCACAATCGTGGTCTTGCCCGCACCCACCTCTCCTGTGATCACGATAAAACCTTCGTTCCGTTGGACACCATACTCAAGGTAAGCCTTGGCTCGGCGGTGCTGCTTGCTGCCGAAATAGAAGCTTGGGTCAGGGTTGAGCTGAAAAGGCTTGCTGGTCAACCCGTAATAAGTTTCATACATGGGTCAGAACTGCACATTGAGGCTGAGGGTGATGGCGGTTTCGCCATAAGGCGCAGTAACGCTGCTGTAGACGACGCGCCGAACGCCGACCGACGCTGCTGCCTTTTTACCGACTTTGCCTGTGACGTTGATACTCACCAAACGCAAGCGTGAGTCCTGCACGCTCGATGCCCCTTCGGTGCGCTGTTGTGATGCCAGAACACCCAGCGAATACTCGGGTGTCAGACGATGTGCGTAATTGACACTGAAACCGCTCTGGCGAATCAGCGATGAATTGGTGGCATCGAAGCCCCCCGACAAGGTGTCTAGGTTGCTGCTCTCGCTGCGCGTGAGAACAAACGTAATGGTGTCTCGCACACCGAGCAGCGCGAACGACAAATCTTGCCGGCGCTGCAGGTACACAGCCGAAGTCAAAAAACTGCTGATGACACGGGCATTGGGGCTAATACCGTTGTTCTGCAAATACGCATTGACCAGCCGGGCACGTGCAATTTCATCAGGCTCGACAGAGGCAAGTTGACTGAATAGGAGATCGTAAATGGGGCCCAGGCTGGCAAGACCAGCTTGGTTGGGCAAGGTTGAAACATCTTTTGAGTCAGAAAATTTCCAGGCGGTGCGGGGTGTTCGGTGCTCAAAGCTGACGCTGTGCGCATCGCCAAATGAACGATGATCCAGCGACGCGGACAACTTCGTCCGCTCCGATGGCGCCCAGTTCAAACCGACGCCGCTGGTGTCGTAACTTTCCTTGTCAAGCGTGGTGTAGTTATTGGTTTCGCGCCCGGCCCTGGCCTGCACAGTGAGCTGCGGCGTGAAAGCATACGACAAGCCAAGGTTAAGTCGATCAACTTCAGTCTGGCGACCGGCACTGTAATCGGCGGTTTGCTGGCTGGCATCAGCGGACCAACCAAGCTTGCCAAAGGCACGGTCTGCTCCCACTTTGGCAGCAGCATCGACCGTCGTCACATCAGAACCAAGGCCCGATTGAACGCTGCTGATGGCCCGGCTGTATCGTGCCTCGTAGTTGGCAACATTGCCTAGACGGCCGCGCACGTAGGGTGACAGACGATAGGTCGAGACCTCGGTCCGGTTCGGGTTGACAGAGGTGTTGTCAATGGACTGGGCGCCAAACGCTGAAATCGCCTGTTGCGAAATGTTGCCGCTGAAATCAAGATAGGCCCAGTTGTCGAGCACCTCCAGCGTGCCAAACGTGTTGAGGGCGTTTTGGGACTGTCGGGGCGATGAATTTTGGGCGTAAAACAATTCATTGCGAGAATAGTCAAAGTAGGCTTGAAGCCGTGCGCCCGCCACATTGACGCTGACACCCGGGCTGACCTGGGTAATTTGGTCTGACTGGGGGTTGGTAGAACTCAGCGCCACGTTGTCTGTGATGATTTCGGAGACAGAGACACGCGGCACAACCGTCACCAGACGTAAGGCGCCTGCATTTGCAACGCTTTCCTGCGCATAGGCGCCCCCCGATGCCATCATGAGCAGGACCGCAGTCGGAACGTCAGCCAGCCGGCAGCGCAACTTTCTCAATGTGAGTGTGCTCGGCATCATGACTGCGCTGACAAGGACGACAAGCCCGACTGCGCAGGTTCGTACCCGTAGCCGTGGCCGCCCCCATACCCATAGCCATAGCCATACCCACCTTTGAAAGCGGCCCTCGCTTGATTCAGCAACATCAACTTCACGGGGCAAGCTTCAATTGTGGCAAGCGCGTGGACCACATCTGACTGCAGCGTCTTCTCGGCCTGAACCACCACCACGACCTGGCCCATATTGGAGGCCAGCACGCGCGACTCAGTCGCAAGGAGAAGCGGCGGCGAATCAAAAATAATGATGCGATCGGTATAGCGGGTAGCCATATCCGTGAGCAGACGGGTCATCGCGTCACTGGCCAATAATTCGGTCGCCCGTGGGTGCGCCGTGCCGCTGGGCAACAGGGTCAGCTTGTCAATGTTCGTTCGCAGCAGCACGCTAGACAAGTCCTTCGACTCGTCTAGCACCAGATCGAGCAATCCGGGGCCATCTGCCAAGCCCATTACACTCATCACGGAAGGACGCAAAACGTCGGCATCGACCAGCATGACGGTGTAATCGAGCTCGGTCGCCATGCTCATCGCCAGATTGATGGCGGTAAAAGTCTTGCCTTCACCGGGTAGCGCGCTCGTGACCATGATCAGGTTGCCATTGGCCACGGTTGAAGCGCCTCGTCCCATGGCGTTGCTGATCAGGGGCCGTTTGACGACCCGGTATTGATCAGCGATCTGGGATCGTGGCGCATTCGGGCTGACAATGCCCGCTTTTGCGAGCGCCTCCAGATCAATTTCAACGCGTCGTGACGTTACGCCAGAGATAGCGCCAGGCGTCGTGGCCGCTTCGGTCACTCGGGGAGCCTGGGCCACCCGCTGCCAATTTTCGTCAGGAACGTGAGATACGGGGGTCACGCCGGGCATCTCGGCACCGGCTTGCCGAAGCTGTTCCAGGCGCACTGCCGCCTGCTCGATTAAGCTAGTCATAGTTGGTTCATCCTGGCCGTCCGGACATCACGGAAAAAATGATCATGCCGGCTAAAAAAACGCCTACCAAGCCGCCTGAAGCAGCCCAAAACTTCTTCAGTTCCAGCTTTTCCGTCAGCACCGATCCATCGTCCAACACCAAGGTCACCACACCCAGCAGCGGCAACCCAAGGACATCTTTCACGGAACGCGCATCGTAAAAGACGGCACGCAATTGACTGGCGATAAAGGTAACAGCCAACCCGGCACCCAAAGCGGCCAGCAGGGCAAGAGGCATCAGCAGCAAACGATTGGGCGCGACTGGTTGGGGCGATGCGCGCGGCGGATCGATCAAACGAAAGTCGGCCATGCCCGCGGCGTTGTCAAGATCGCCAGACATGGCGGCCGACTCTCGTCGGCTCACCAAGTCGTTGTAGTTCTTCTTGTTAATTTCGTAATCCCGATTCAATTGCGCGAATTCGGCTTCAATTTGCGGCGCAGTCTTCATCAACTCACGCGCCCGGGCAAAACGGCCCTCATACTCGCCAACCCTGGCGCGCAATGCCGCGACCTTCACCTCGGAGGTCGCAAGCAAGCGGTTGAGCTCCTGGTAGGCCAGACTGTTGGCAGACGCTGCCGCCGGATTGGCCAGCGCGGTCTTGCGCAACTCCTGCAGTTCTTTGGCTTTGACGGCCTCGAGTTCCTGGATCAGGCGCCGGGTGCTTGCCACATCGGGATGTTGCTCGGTGAAACGCTGCAGCAAGCCATCAAGTTGTCGCTTCTGTGCCTCAATGCGCGCATCAATCTCGGGCGTTGAAATCTGCATGGCAGACTCCTGAAGCAAGCTCCGAGAGGTCATGTTGGCGTTCTGGTCTCTTTCGGCCTCCAACTGACGTTTGGCCGAATCCCGGCCGTTCTCGGCCTCACTCAAATCCAGACGAGCCTGGCTCAGTTGACTGCCGATGGCGCTGACCTGTCCGGCCATGTCTTGCCCGTCAGCATTTTGAAGCTCCATATTGCGAAGCCTGAATTGCTTCAAGCGGGCTTCGGCTTCTTCAAGCTTCGTCACATAGGTTTGAATCTGCTCGTCAATGAATTTACGCGCGATAGTGGAGTCCTTGCGGCTATCGCCCAGACTGGACTCAACAAAAATTGACACCAGGGACTGGACCACGCGCTTGGCTTTGTCGGGGCTCGAATCACGGTAAGACAACACGTAGAGGTTGTCCCGACCCACATTCTTGATCTCAAGCGTTTTCATCAAGCTATCAATCAAGGCCTCCTGCGCGCCTTTTGACTGCGCTTTCAGATCAAGATCGGCCATGCGAATCAGTTTTTCAATATTGGGGCGGCTGATCAGCGTGCGGCTCAACATCACGACCTGCTGGTCAACATTGGGCTGTACCGCCAGCCCTGACATCAACGGCTTCAAGATGGACTGCGTGTCCACGTAAATACGGGCGGTCGCCTCATACTTGTCAGGCACAGACATCACCACAAACATGCCGACGGCAGTGACCACCCAGGCTGCCAGCAGGCCCAGCCAGCGGTGCTTCCACATGCCGCGGGCGACGGTGGTTAATTGGCTAATGAGCTCATCCATAAAAATTGATCTTTGTGGTCAGAGTTGAGACGCTGCAACGCCGGCGTCACGCGACGCAGGCACCCAGCCAGGAGGAAACGGCTTTAGAACCAGCCTTGCGGAATGATCAGAACGTCGCCCGGTTTCATCTCGACATTGGCGGAAATATCGCCGCGCTTGATCAGGTCTTTGAGTCGCACCGCGTAGCGCTTGTCACCTTCTGAGGCACGTGTGATGGAGGCCGCATTGCCATCGGCGAAGTCTGTCAGACCACCGACCGCGATCATCACATCGAGCACCGTCATCTTTTGCTTGTACGGCAGGGCTTGCGGTCGGGCCGCCTCGCCAACCACCCGTATTTGCTCGCTGTACGGCCCCACAAAACTGGTCACGATGATGGTCACCACCGGATCACGCACCAGCTTGGCCAAGGCCTTTTCGACATCGCGCGCTATCTCGACCGAGGTCTTGCCCTGGGCCACTAGCTCGTCGACCAGCGGTGTCGACACCTTGCCGTCGGGCCGTACCGGCACCGACATGGAGAGCTCAGGATTGCGCCAAACGATGATGTTGAGCGTGTCGCCCGCGCCCACCACATAGTTGTAGTCGGCGGCGGCTGCGGCCATCGGCGCGGGCGGGTATGCCCCATAGCCGGCGCAAGCGGCGACCAGAGCGGCCATCAAACCCAGAGCGACCCAGCGGACCGCACCTTTAGCAATGCCAAAATAACTTTTCAAAGCGTATCCCCTGTACAAGTTGAATGCGTTCGAGGGCTTGAATACTGAAAGCTATTTTCTGTACCAACCCATGCACCAGCCCCCGAATCACGCTTTGAAGTTTGCGCTGATCGGCCCCTGCTAAATTGATATTTCTCAAGAAACGAGGCACATTGGCGAACGATCTGACAGGGCCAAAATGAGGGCTTTTGTGAAGCCACAACGCCCTAGAATCGAGCGCTATGACCAAGCTTCTGATGGTGTGTATGGGCAATACCTGCCGCTCCCCGATGGCGCGGGCCATAGCCTGCAAGCTGGCCGCTGCAGCCGGGCTGCCGCCCGGATTTGAGGTCGATTGCGCGGGCACCCATGCCGACCCGCTGGGCGAACGGCCCGACCCTAGGGCGGTACAGACGCTGGCGCGTCACGGCTATGACATGGGTCGCGCCCGTTCGCGCCGCATTGCAGAGCAGGACTTCCATGCCTTCGACCTGGTTCTGGCGATGGACACCGATAATTTGGCTGAGTTGCGCCGTCGCTGTCCGGCGCAGCACGGGCACAAGCTGCACTTGCTGCTGGACTTTGCCCAAGACATCGAGGAAGTCGAGGTTCCTGACCCGTATTACGGCAATCAGGAGGGGTTTGAGCAGGTGCTGGCGCTGTGCGAAACAGGGATCAGGAGCCTGATCCGGCATCTTCTGTGGCAACCCGAACACCCTGGCACTTGAACAATACTATCAAAATAAGAGCTACACACCCTTATTCCGCGAGAGCTAGGAGTCAGAATTACGCAAGAAACGGAGCAAAGAGCTACACCCCGTAGTAGTCTCGGTACCAAGCCACAAAACGGGCAACGCCTTGCTCGATCGGCGTGCCGGGTACAAAACCGACCCAGTCGTTCAAGGCATCGGTGTTGGCGTAGGTGGCGGGCACATCGCCATCTTGCAAGGGCAACAGGTTCTTCTCTGCCTTGCGGCCCAGCGCGTTTTCGATGCAGGCGATGAAATCGAGCAGCGGCACCGGCTTGTTGTTGCCAATGTTGAACACCCGGTAGGGCGCGTTGCTGGTCGCCGGGTCAGCCAACGCCGAGTCGTACGCCGGGTTGGGGCAGGCAAGACGGTCCAGCACCCGAAGCACGCCTTCAACGATGTCGTCGACAAAAGTGAAATCGCGCTGCATCTGGCCATAGTTGAAGACGTCAATAGAGCGCCCTTCCAGAATCGCCTTGGTGAAGAGGAACAAGGCCATGTCGGGCCGGCCCCAGGGGCCATAGACCGTGAAGAAGCGCAGGCCGGTGGTGGGCAGGCCATACAGATGGCTGTAGGTGTGCGCCATCAGCTCATTGGCTTTCTTGGTGGCGGCGTAAAGACTGACCGGGTGGTCGACGCTGTCGTGCTCGGAAAACGGCATGCGGGTGTTGCCGCCGTACACGCTTGAGCTGGACGCATAGACCAAGTGCTGCACCTGGTTATGGCGGCAGGCTTCCAGCACATTCATGAAGCCAACAATGTTGCTGTCAATGTAGGCATGCGGGTTTTGCAGGGAGTAGCGCACTCCGGCCTGCGCTGCCAGGTGAATGACGCGGTCGAATTTTTCAGCGGCAAAAAGCTGGGGCATGCTCTGCCGATCGGCGACGTCCATTTTGACGAAGCGAAAACCCGGGTGTGGGCTCAGGCGTTTGAGGCGATTTTCTTTCAACCTGACGTCGTAATAATCGTTGAGGTTGTCCAGCCCCACCACTTCATCGCCGCGCGCCAGCAAACGCAGCGCCGTCGTCATACCAATGAAGCCAGCCGCCCCCGTTAGAAGAATTTTCATGAATGGATGCCCGATCAGAAGTTGCTAGTGGGCGGATCTTAATGGGTGTGCTGCGACCAGACGGCGTCAAGCTCGATAGCGTCCGCCGGATTGGAGAAAAATGAACCATCGAGCTTGGCAGCAATCCCATGCACACCGTCCTTGCGCTCAACCCGAAGCACCTGGCCGTCGCATACCAGCTTCAATTTTTCACCACGAACGGTCAACTCGACCGCAAAGTAGACATGCGAGCCCAGCGCGAGCGCGGCTTCGGTTTCAAAATAGATGCCAGTGGCGCTGATGTTACGGGCCAGCCCATGAAGGTTGCCGATTTCGACGGGCAACACGGTCTCGAATCGGACCGCGCGCCGCTCAGGTTTGAAAGGTCCTTTCTTGTTTTGGGCTCTCAAGTACTTCATGCTCTGCCAAGGTCGGTGACTCATACAGAAAAGTGAACAGTCAAGGCAGGCCGCACGACAAGCCAAGCTGCTCGGCCGTAAACCAAGCGAGAACCGTGCCCAGAAAAGGAAACAGCGAATTAGTTGTTACAAATCAATGGCTTTAGACACGCTGACGACCAGCAGGCGCTCGTCTTAAGCCGATGTCGCGCTGGTCCTGTAAACCATTCCGACAGGTCTCACGGTCTGCGCTGCGGTGCTGAAGTTGCCTGAGGCCAGGCGCACCCAAGGCGAGCTGTCGGTGGCAGATACGACACCAATATCACTATAATTAATATAGCTTCATCCTTAGTATCCACGGTGGCTAGAGCTAAATTTTATCTATAAACCTAATGTCTGCCAGAGCGCGTCGGCGCGGGCTGTCACCTCGGGCGTCATGGTCAAGGGCCGGCCCCATTCCCGGCTGGTCTCGCCGGGCCACTTGTTGGTCGCGTCCAGCCCCATCTTGCTGCCCAGACCGCTCACGGGCGAGGCAAAGTCAAGGTAGTCAATCGGCGTGTTGTCGGCCAGGAGCGTGTCGCGCGTCGGGTCGACGCGGGTGGTGATGGCCCAGATCACGTCTTTCCAGTCGCGGATGTTGACGTCGTCATCGACCACCACGATGAACTTGGTGTACATGAACTGGCGCAAAAAGCTCCAGATGCCAAACATGACGCGGCGCGCGTGGCCTGGGTAAGACTTTTTGATTTGCACCACGGCCAGGCGGTAACTGCAGCCTTCGGGCGGCAGGTAGAAGTCGGTGATCTCGGGGTATTGGCGTTGTAACAGCGGCACAAAAAGCTCGTTCAACGCCAGCGCCAGCATGGCAGGCTCGTCGGGCGGCTTGCCGGTGTAGGTCGAGTGGTAAACGGGGTCGCGCCGCTGCGTGATGCGGTCGATGGTAAAGACCGGGAACTCGGCCTGCTCGTTGTAGTAGCCGGTGTGGTCGCCATATGGGCCTTCGAGCGCGTGTTCAAAGCCGCTGGCATGCAGCGCGTCGGGGTAGATGTGGCCCTCCAACACGATTTCGGCATAGGCCGGCACCCGCAGTTCGCTGCCCAGGGCCTTGACCAATTCAGTGCGACTGCCGCGCAACAGGCCGGCGAACTGGTATTCACTTAAGGAGTCGGGCACCGGGGTGACTGCGCCCAGAATGGTGGCCGGATCGGCACCCAGCGCGACGCACACCGGGTAGGGCTGGCCGGGGTGCAGGGCCGCGTGCTCTTTGAAATCCAGTGCGCCACCGCGCTGGGCCAGCCAGCGCATGATGACTTTGTTGCGCGCCAGCACCTGCTGGCGGTAGATGCCCAGGTTTTGCCGTGCCTTGTGTGGGCCTTGGGTAATCACCAGGCCCCAGGTGATCAACGGCGCCACATCGCCGGGCCAGCAGTGCTGAATCGGCAAACGCGACAGGTCCACGTCCGCGCCTTCCCAGACGATCTCCTGACACGGTGCACTGCGCAGCTCTTTGGGCGCCATGTTCCACAGCGTCTTGACCAGGCTGCCCATGCCGATCAGCTCCTTGAAGCCCTTGGGGGCCTCCGGCTCCTTCAGGGTGGCGAGCACATGGCCAAACTGACGCAGCTCGCTCACATCGTTGACCCCCATGCCCAGCGCGACGCGGCGAGTCGTGCCAAACAGGTTGCCCAGCACCGGCATGCTGTGGCCCGTGGGGTGCTCGAACAGCAAAGCGGGGCCACCGGCGCGCAGGGTGCGGTCGCACAGGGCCGTCATCTCCAGGTGCGGTGAGACTTCGGCCTGAACGCGCTTGAGCTCACCGAGTTGCTCCAGTTGGGTGATGAAGTCTCTGAGGTCGCGGTAGGCCATGGTCTTTAGTTTGATTCGGTCAGCCCCGCCCAACGCGGTGCATGGGTCTGTGGCAAGCCCAGCAAATCGACCACCCGGCTGACCGTGTGGTCCACCAGCTCGTCGATCGTCTGCGGGCGGTGATAAAAGCCGGGCACCGGCGGGAAGATGATGCCGCCCATCTCGGTCACGCTCGTCATGTTGCGCAGGTGCGCCAGGTTCAAGGGTGTCTCACGCACCATCAAAATCAAACGGCGCCGCTCTTTCAGCATCACGTCCGCCGCGCGCGTGATCAGGTTGTCCGACAGACCCAGCGCCACGGCGGCGAGCGTGCGCATGGAGCACGGTGCCACCACCATGCCATCGCATTGAAAGGAACCACTGGCAATCGCTGCGCCCACCTCTTGCACCGGGTAGCTCACGTCGGCCAGGGCCTCAACGTCAGCGCGCGTCAGGTCCAGTTCCTGCCGCACATTGAGCCAGCCGGCCTCGGATACCGCCAAATGGGTCTGCACGCCGGGCAGATCACGCAGCGTCTGCAGCAAGCGCACCCCATAGACGGCGCCGCTGGCACCCGAGATGGCGACGATGATGCGTTTGGCCGGCGTTGGTTCAGGCATCGACAAAATCCATCAGTCCCGCCTCAAGCCTGGGACCACAGTGGTCAATG